>NZ_JALKFW010000161.1:0-52079 GCF_023243055.1 Frankia sp. AgPm24
GGGGGGGGGTCGACCAGCGATGGGGGTGGGGCCCCGGGCGGGGCCGGTCTGGGCGCGGCCCCCGGGGGGGGGGGCGGGGGGACGTGCGGCGGCGACGCCGGCGACAACCCCTGCGCGCCGCCCCGGCCGACACGCCGGACTGTCGGCGTGTCGGCGTAGGGTGAGTGACGTGTCCCCGGCGCCCGAGGCTCTCGAGGAATTCGCCGCCAGCCTCGCGTTCGGGCTTGACCCGTTCCAGCATGAGGCGCTGGTGGCGTTGGTCGCCGGCGACAGTGTGCTCGTCGCCGCACCCACCGGTGCCGGCAAGACGGTCGTCGGCGAGTTCGCCGCCCATCTGGCGCTGCGCGGCGGCACCCGCTGTTTCTACACGACGCCGATCAAGGCGCTGTCGAACCAGAAGTACGCCGACCTGGCCGCCCGCTACGGTGCGGGCGCCGTTGGCCTGCTCACCGGCGACACCGTCCGCAACGGCTCGGCGCCGATCGTGGTGATGACCACCGAGGTGCTGCGCAACATGCTCTACGCCGGCCCCGCCGACGGCAGCGACCTCGCCGACCTCGGTTATGTGGTCATGGACGAGGTGCACTACCTGGCCGACCGGCAGCGCGGGGCGGTGTGGGAGGAAGTCATCATCCACCTGCCGGCGCACGTCCGGCTGGTGTCGTTGTCGGCGACGGTGAGCAACGCCGAGGAGTTCGGCGAGTGGCTGATCACCGTGCGGGGGCATACGCGGGTGGTCGTCAGCGATCATCGGCCCGTTCCGTTGTGGCAGCATGTGCTCGCCGAACGCACCCTGCATGATCTCTTCCTCGAGGATGCGACGGGCCGTCCCGACGGCGCCGCCGCCGCGCTGGCCCGCGCCGCCTCCGAGCACAACCTCGCCGACGCCGGTGGCGGTGTCCAGGCCCGGGTGTCCCTGGCGGGGACGGCAGGTGACGGTTCGATCCGGCCAGGCCGCGCGGGTCAGCAGGGCAGCGTGGGCCAGCAGGAACGGGGCGGTCAGCGGAACCGGGCGGATCGTCGGAGCAACGGTGCGCGGGGGAGTGCGGCGCTGACCGGGGGGCGTGTGGTCAACCCGGACCTGGTGCGGCTGGCCCGCGACGAGAGCCGGATGCTGGCCGGCGGCTACCCCGCGGGCGCGGGCCGCAGCCGGGGGGCCGGCCCGGGAGCGGGAGCGGCGCGGCGGCGCACGGCGCGGTCACCGGGGCGTCCCGAGGTGGTGGAACGCCTGGACCGCGACGGGCTGTTGCCGGCGATCGTGTTCGTGTTCAGCCGGGTCGGCTGCGACAGCGCCGTCACCGCCTGCGTGCGCACGGGGATGCGCCTGGTCGGACCGGCCGAACAGCAGCGCATCCGCACGATCGTGCGCGAGCGCACCGCCGGTATCCCCGACGCCGACCGCGGTGTGCTCGGCTTCTGGCCGTGGCTGGAAGGCCTCGAACGCGGCATCGCCGCCCACCACGCCGGCATGCTGCCCACCTTCAAGGAGATCGTCGAGGAGCTGTTCGTCGCGGGCCTGGTCCGCGTCGTGTTCGCCACCGAGACCCTCGCCCTCGGCATCAACATGCCGGCCCGCACCGTCGTCCTGGAACGGCTGACGAAGTTCAACGGGGAGAGCCGCGTCGACATCACCGCCGGCGAGTACACCCAGCTCACCGGCCGGGCCGGGCGCCGCGGCATCGACGTCGAGGGCCACGCCGTCGTCCTGTGGCAGTCGGGGCTCGACCCGCTGGCGCTGGCCGGGCTCGCCTCGACCCGCACCTACCCGCTGCGCTCGTCGTTTCGGCCGTCCTACAACATGGCCGTCAACCTCGTCGGACGCCTCGGGCGCGACCGGGCCCGCGCCGTGCTGGAAAGCTCGTTCGCCCAGTTCCAGGCCGACCGGGACGTCGTCGGTCTCGCCCGCACCGTCACCCGCAACCTCGAGGCCGTCGCCGAACTACGCGCCGCGCTGTCCTGCGACCGTGGCGACGCCGCCGAATACGACCAGCTGCGCCGCGACATCAAAGCCCGGGAGACGGCCCTGTCGCGGGAGGGCAGCGCGCGCCGACGCGCCGACACGGTGGCCGCGCTCGCCCGGCTGCGCACCGGTGACGTGGTGCTCGTGCCCGCCGGTCGACGCAGCGGCCTGGCCGTCGTCCTCGACGCGGACAGCTCCTCGGCCTCGGCGCCCGAAGGACCACGCCCGGTCGTGCTCACCGCCGACCGGCAGGTCCGCCGGCTGTCGCTGACGGACTTCCCGAACGCCGTCGAACCCCTGGGTCGGGTTCGGGTGCCGCGTTCGTTCAACCCGCGTTCGGCGCAGTCGCGTCGCGACCTCGCCTCCTCGCTGCGCGCCACCGGGCTGGACGCCGACGAGGGTGCCGCGCCCGGCCGCCGGGCGAAGATCCGCGCCGCCGCCGCCGACGACGCCGAACTGTCCCGGCTGCGCCGCGCCCTGCGCGCCCATCCGGTGCACGAGTGCCCACGCCGGGAGGAACATCTGCGTTCCGGTGAGCGGGCCAGCAAACTGGAGAAGGAGACCGCCGGTATCTCCCGCTCCGTCGAGGGGCGCACCAACACCGTCGCGAAGACCTTCGACCGGGTCCGCGCCGCGCTCACCGAACTCGGTTACCTCGACGGTGACGCCGTCACCGACTCCGGCCGGCTGCTCGCCCGCGTCTACTGCGAGCAGGACCTGCTCGTCGCCGAATGCGTCCGGGCCGGGCTGTGGGAGGACCTCGACGCCCCCGCGCTCGCCGCCGCCGTGTCCACGCTGGTGTTCGAACCACGCGGTGAGGACCTGGCCGCGCTCGCCCTGCCCGGCGGCGCGGTGCTGGCCGACTGCCTGGAGCGGATGGCCCGCCTCGCGGACCGTCTCGGTGCCACCGAGGCCCGTCACCGCCTGCAGTTCCTGCGTCCCCTCGAACTCGGCTTCGCCGTCACCGCCCACGACTGGGCCCGCGGACGTCCGTTGGAGCGGGTCCTGACCAGCAGCGCGGTCGACCTCACCGCCGGCGACTTCGTCCGCTGGATGCGCCAACTGCTCGACCTCCTCGACCAGATCTCCAAGATCGCCCCCGAGGACGCCCGGGTCCGCCGCACCGCCCGCACCGCCATGGACGCCCTGCGCCGCGGCGTCGTCGCCTACGCCATGGCAAGTTGAGCAGCCCACCCCCCGCGCCCGCCGTCTTCCCGCCGGCCGCCCTGTGTTCGGCGCGTGCCCGCCTCGGGGGTCTGGTGCTCGCCGCGATCCTGGACGCGCTGCTCGCCGACCCGGCGCGCCACCATCCCGTCGCCGGCTTCGGCGGGGTCGCCGCCCGCGTCGAGGCGACGTCCTACCGCGACAGCCGTCTCGCCGGAACCCTGCACACCGCCCTGCTCATCGCCGCCGTCACCCTCCCCGCCGCCGTCACCGACCGTCGGCTCGCCCGGCGCCTGACCCACCCGTCCGGCCCCGGCCCCGATCGCGGCCCTGATCGCGGCCCGGCGGGCGGGGCCGCGATCGCCGCGCGGGTGGGGAGGCCGTCCGCGGTGCCGTTGCTGCTGGCCACGGCCGGGTTGGGCTGGGTGGTGCTGGGCGGGACGTCGCTGCGCCGGGCCGGGCGGCGGATCGGGACGGCGCTGGCCGACGGGGATCTGGCGGGTGCGCGCACGCTGCTGCCGACCCTGTGCGGACGCGACCCGGCGAACCTGGACGAGTCGGCGCTGGCCCGCGGGGCGATCGAGTCGATCGCCGAGAACACCTGCGACGCGGTCGTCGCACCGCTGTGGTGGGGGGCGGTCGCGGGCCTGCCGGGGCTGGCCGCCTACCGGGCGGTGAACACCCTCGACGCGATGATCGGCCATCACAGTCCCCGCTACGAACGGTTCGGCTCCTGCGCGGCCCGCCTGGACGACCTGGCCAACCTCATCCCGGCGCGGATCGGCGCGTTCGCGGCCTGCGTGTGCGCACCGCTGGTCGGCGGGAACCCGGTGGACGCCTACTGGGTGCTGCGCCGGGACGGACGCTCCCATCCCAGCCCCAACGCGGGCCCCGTCGAGGCGGCGTTCGCCGGTGCGCTCGGCCTGCGCCTCGGCGGTGAACTGCGCTACCCCTACCGGGTCGAACACCGTCCGCAGCTGGGTTTTGGCCGCGCACCCACCGGAACCGACATCGCCGCCGCGGCCCGGCTGTCCGCCGCGACCGGTGCGGTGAGCCTCGCCGTGACGGTGCTCGCCGCCGCCGCCGCGTCCACCCTGCGGGCCCTCGTGACCTCCCGAACCCTTCGACGGTCCCGACAGCCCCGACGTCCACGGCACACACGGCACACACGGCAGGTACCGCAGGCACAGCACGGGAGGGGATGACCGGTGGCGTCCAAAGGCGGGGGACTGCTGGTCGCGGGGACCGCGTCGGATGCGGGCAAGAGTGTGCTGACCGCGGGGATCTGCCGGTGGCTGGCCCGCGAGGGGGTGCGGGTCGCACCGTTCAAGGCGCAGAACATGGCGTTGAACTCGACGGTGACCGCCGACGGCGCGGAGATCGGCCGGGCGCAGGCGATGCAGGCCGCCGCGGCCGGGGTCGAACCGGAGGCGGCGATGAACCCGGTGCTGCTCAAACCGGGCGGGGACCGGCACAGCCAGCTCGTCGTGCTCGGCCAACCCGTCGCCGAGGTGGACGCGCTCGGCTACCGTCCGCACAAGGCGCGCCTGGCCGGTATCGTCGCCGACTGCCTGGACGATCTGCGTTCCCGCTTCGACGCGGTCATCTGCGAGGGCGCCGGCAGCCCCGCCGAGATCAACCTGCGTGACACCGACATCGCCAACATGGGCCTGGCCCGCGCGGCGAACCTGCCGGTCATCGTGGTCGGCGACATCGACAAGGGCGGGGTGTTCGCCGCCCTGTTCGGCACGCTCGCCCTGCTCGACCGGGCCGACCAGGCCCTCATCAGCGGCTTCGTGATCAACCGGTTCCGGGGTGATCCGCGGCTGCTGGAACCCGGCCTGCGCCAGATCGAGGCGCTCACCGGCCGCCCGGTGCACGGCGTCGTCCCGTTCCGCTCGGGGCTGTGGCTCGACGTCGAGGACTCCCTCGACCTCGCCGCCTACCCCGACGACCCCGACGACGAACCCGACGGCGACCTTGACGGCGGCCAGGCGCGGCGCGGGCGGGAGACGCTGCGGGTGGCGGTGATCCGGCTGCCGCGGCTGTCCAACGTGACCGACGTCGACGCGCTGCGCGCCGAACCCGGGGTCGTCGTGCGCCTGGCCACCCGCCCGGACGACCTGGCCGACGCCGACCTCGTCATCCTGCCCGGCACCCGCTCCACCGTCGCCGACCTCGCCTGGCTGCGCCGACGCGGCCTCGCCGACGTCCTGCGCGCCCGCGCCGCCGCCGGCCGCCCGGTGCTCGGCGTCTGCGGCGGCTACCAGATGCTTGGCACCCGCATCGTCGACGACGTCGAGTCCGGTGCCGGCGAGGTGGACGGCCTCGGCCTGCTACCGGTCACCACCGTCTTCGAACCCGCCAAACTCCTCGGCCGCCGCACCGCCCTCGGCGGCGTCGGTGGCGTCGGTGGCGTCGTCGGTGGCACCGATACGGAGGACGCCCCCGGGTCGACGGGCCCGGCCAGCCATCCGATCAGCGGGTACGAGATCCGCCACGGCCGGCTCACCCGCGCCGAGCATCCCGGCGCCACCACGTTCGCCGCCGACGGGGTGCGCGTCGGCGCCGTCGCCGGCACCAGCTGGCACGGTCTGCTCGAGAACGACGGGTTCCGCCGCGCCTACCTGCGCGGCGTCGCGACCGACGCCGGCCGCGCGTTCGTCCCGGGCACCGTCAGTTTCGCCGCCGTCCGCGCCCGCCGCCTGGACGCCCTCGGCGACCTGGTCGCCGACCACCTCGACACCGCCGCCCTACGCCGCCTGCTCGACGACGGCCCACCCCCCGGCCTCCCCTTCGTCCCACCCGGCGCACCCCCCACCCCCGCACCCCCCACCGCCGCGCCGCCCCGCTGAGCTCACCCGGCTCACCCGGCTCACCCGTTCCGCGGGCCGCGGCGCGGGGAGAGCGCCGAAACGGCACCTGCCGGGCCCGGTGAGCGGGCAGAATCCGGCAGAGCACCCGGTGTTGCCGACCGGCCGGAGGACAGGAGCGCGGGTATGCGGGTCGCACTGATGATCACCTGCATCAACGATGCGCTGTATCCCCGGACGGGGCAGGCGGTCGTCACCCTGCTGCGCCGCCTCGGGGTCGACGTGGAGTTTCCGGCGGGGCAGACCTGCTGCGCCCAGCCGATGGTCAACACCGGCTATCTCGACGAGGCCGTGCCGGTGGTGCGTACCTTCGCCCGGGCGTTCGCCGGCTACGACGCGGTGGTCACCCCGTCGGCGTCCTGCGCCGGCTGTGCCCGCCACCAGCATGCGATCGTCGCCCGCCGGGCCGGTGATCCGGGGCTGCGCGCCGCGGTCGACGCGGTGGCGCCGCGGGTCCACGAACTGTCGGAGTTCCTCGTCGACCAGCTGGGCGTCACCGATGTCGGCGCCTACTACCCGCACACGGTGACCTACCATCCGACCTGCCATTCGCTGCGGATGCTGGGGGTCGGCGACCGTCCGCGCCGGCTGTTGGAACAGGTCCGCGGCCTGACCCTGCTCGAGCTGCCCGGCGCGCACGAATGCTGCGGTTTCGGCGGGACGTTCGCGGTCAAGAACGCCGACACGTCCATCGCGATCGGCACCGACAAGGCCCGCCAGGTCCGCAACACCGGCGCCGAGGTGCTCGTGGCCGGGGACAACTCCTGCCTGGCCCACATCGGCGGGCTGCTCTCACGCCAGCGGGCCGGGGTGCGCACCGTCCATCTCGCCGAGGTGCTGGCGGCCACCGCATGAGCGCCACCGTCCGCGGGATCCTCGCGGTGACCGGATGAGCGCGACCTTCGTCGGGATGCCGCCGTTCCCGGCCGCCGCCCGGGAGAAACTCGCCGACGCCCAGCTGCGACGCAACCTGGCCCACGCCACCAGCACGATCCGGGACCGACGCGCCGCGCTCGTCGCCGAGGTCGACGCCAGCGTGGACGGCGGCTGGGAGGCACTGCGGGTCGCCGGCGCCGACGCGAAGGACACCGCCCTGCGTTCCCTGGACCGCCAGCTGCTGCGGCTGGAGGAGACACTCACGGCCAACGGCGCCACCGTCCACTGGGCACGGGACGCCGCGCAGGCGAACGCGATCGTGGCCGGGCTGGTCAGGGCGCACGGCGCCGACGAGGTGATCAAGGTCAAGTCGATGGTGACCCAGGAGATCGGCCTGAACGAGGCGCTGGCCGCCGAGGGCATCGCCGCCTGGGAGACCGACCTCGCCGAACTGATCGTGCAACTCGGCGACGACCTGCCCTCGCACATCCTGGTCCCGGCGATCCACCGCAACCGCGCCGAGATCCGCGAGATCTTCCTGCGGGCCATGGGTGCGGCCGGCCGCCCCGCCCCCGCCGACCTCACCGACACCCCCGCCGTGCTCGCCGCCGCCGCCCGCGACCATCTGCGGGAGAAGTTCCTGCGCGCGAAGGTCGGTGTCTCCGGCGCCAACTTCGCCGTCGCCGAGACCGGCACCCTGGTCGTCGTCGAATCCGAGGGCAACGGCCGGATGTGCCTGACCCTGCCCGAGATGCTGATCTCCGTGGTCGGCATCGAGAAGGTCGTCGCCACCTGGGACGACCTCGACCCGCTGCTGCGCCTGCTGCCCCGGTCGTCCACCGGGGAACGGATGAACCCATACACCTCCATGTGGACCGGGGTGACCCCCGACGACGGCCCCCAGCAGGTGCACGTCATCCTGCTCGACAACGGCCGCACCCGCGCCCTGGCCGACGAGACCGGACGCCAGGCGCTGCGCTGCATCCGCTGCTCGGCGTGCCTGAACGTGTGCCCGGTCTACGAGCGCACCGGCGGCCACGCCTACGGCTCGGTCTACCCCGGCCCGATCGGCGCGATCCTCAACCCGCTGCTGCGCGGCGTCGGCCACAGCGCGCAGATCGACGCGCTGCCCTACGCCTCCACCCTGTGCGGCGCGTGCTTCGAAGCGTGCCCGGTCCGCATCGACATCCCCGCCATCCTGGTCGACCAGCGGGCGAAGGTCGTCGACGCGCACCGCGGTGGCCTGCCCACCCCCGAGGCGGTCGCGATGAAGGCCGCCGCCGTGGGCCTGGGCGACGCCCGGCGCCTCGCCGGCGGCGAACGGTTCACCCGCCTGGGCCTCTGGCTCGCCCGCCGCGTCGGCGCCGCCGCCTGGACCTCGACCCGCGACCTCCCACCCGCCCCGCGGGAAACCTTCCGCCAGTGGTGGAAACGCACCGACGGAGGCATCCGATGAGCGCCCGCGACCAGATCCTCGCCGACATCCGAGCGGCCCTGTCCGACGTCTCCCCGTCCGCCTCGGTGGCTCCGCGGCCGGCCGCGCGGCGACACACGGTGGGCGATGTGGTCGGCCTGTTCGCCGAACGGGTCGCCGACTACCGAGCCACCGTGACCCGGTGCGCCCCGGCCGACCTGGCGCGGACCGTCACCGCCGCACTGGTGCCGGGCGCGTCCGTCATCGTGCCGGCGGACCTCCCCCTCCCCATCCCGGACGCCCTGGTGGACGACGGTGCGCGCACCGCCGCCGACCTCGACCGGATCGACGCCGTCGTCACCGAGGCCCGGGTCGCCATCGCCGAGACCGGCACCCTCGTGCTCGACCACGGCCCCGGCCAGGGCCGCCGCGCCCTCACCCTGGTCCCCGACCGCCATGTCTGCGTCGTGCGGGCCGACCAGATCGTCGCCGACGTCCCCGACGCCCTGGCCGTACTCGCCCCGTCCGTGCGCGCCGGCCGCCCCCTGACCTGGATCAGCGGCCCGTCCGCCACCAGCGACATCGAACTGCGCCGCGTCGAGGGCGTCCACGGCCCCCGCACCCTCATCGTGATCATCGTGACGTAGCCCGCTCCCGCAGATCTTCGACCACCCTCGCCGTCCACGAGATATCCCTTCCCGGCCACGGATCGTGCCCCGACCACGCCAGCCCTCCCGCACCGGGACACCCCCGGTCGCCCGTCCACTCTCCGCAACCACAACACCCCGCACCCGCCACGCACGGCAACCAACCCCCGCCTCCGCCACGCCCTGCCACCAGCCCCAAGCCAAGATCCACCTACGCGGGTCGCCGTGGGGGGCAAAACGGACACGAACACCCCACCAGCGACCTCTGTGCACCCTGCACACCCGCGACCCCCGGCAGGTTGGTCACGCCGGGTAGCCGCGACCGGGGGCGGAGGTCGGAACGCCGGAGGTTGGAGGGCGATGGTGTCGGTCGTGTGGGGGCGGGTCGGCGTGGCACGCCAGGTCATGAACGGCGCGGGCATCGCGAAGCCGTCGAACGGTTCGCCAACCACCTCAGGTGTGGGTGCACGCTCACGACGTCGGGCTCACCTGGAGCGCAACCAAGATAATCAACGCCGTTGACGAGCTCCGGCCGTCCCGCATGAGCACGTGGCAGCAGAGCAGATGGCGCTGGACATCCCGGACACCGTCGCACTGCTGATGCGCACAGGGGCGGGCAGGGAGGGCACCTCGATGCGATGGGTACCGAACCGGTACGGTTGCCTTAAGCGAACGAGTTGTTCGTCTTCGGTCTACGAGATGCGTCCCGGCAGCGGTCCGTCCGCACAGCGTCGCGGGTGGTCGTGCACCGCGGGCAGCGAGCGAGGTGAGGGGCGGCGATGGCTGACGGTGGTGTGGGTGCCGGTGGGCGGATGGCGTGGGTTCGCCCGGGCGCGGGGGAGCGGAAACCAGTGGATCTGAAGACCGACCAGCCGCACACGGCGCGGATGTACGACTACTTCCTCGGCGGTAAGGACAACTTCCCCGCCGACCGGGAGGCCGGCCAGCGAGCGATGGCCGGCGCCCCCGACATCGCCCGGGCGATCCGGGCGAACCGGGCGTTCCTGGTCCGCGCCGCACGCTACCTGGCCGCCGAGGCCGGTATCCGCCAGTTCCTCGACATCGGCACCGGCATCCCGACCTCGCCGAACCTGCACGAGGTCGCCCAGGCCATCACGCCGGACGCCCGGGTCGTCTACGTCGACAACGATCCGCTGGTCCTCGCCCACGCCCGGGCGCTGCTGACCAGCACCCCCGCCGGGCGCACCGCCTACCTGGACGCCGACCTGCGCGACATCGACGCGATCCTGGCCGCCCCCGAACTTCGGGACACCCTCGACCTGTCCCAGCCGGTGGCCCTGTCGGTGCTGGCGATCCTGCACTTCCTGCCCGACACCGAGACCGGCGAACCGTTCACCCTCGTGCGCCGACTGCTGGACGCCCTGCCCGCGGGCAGCTGTCTCGTCGTCAGCCACGGCACCCCCGACTTCGCCCCGGCCATCAGCGAGCAGGGGGCCGCGGCCTACCGGGCCGGTGGCATCGCCGTCCAGCTGCGCCGCCGGGACGAGTTCGCCCGCTTCTTCGACGGCCTCGAGCTGGTCGATCCCGGTATCGTCCCCGTCCACCGCTGGCGCCCCGACACCGCACCCGCGGGCGCCGCGGGCGCCGCTGTCGTCCCCGGTAGGACGACGACAGTGGCGGGCACCGGTGTCGACGAGGACGGCCTCACCGAGGCGGAGATCGACGACTTCCTCGCCGACGACCCCTCGGGTATCGCCACCGCCGGTCTGGCGGACAGCCAGGTCAACATGTACGGCGCTGTCGGCCGCTTTCGCTGACCGGCCGCGTCAGCCGGCGCGGTCCCCGGCCGGGCGGCGGTGAACGGCCGCGGCCGGAAACTCGGACGGCGCCGGTGACCGCGCGGGCGATCACTCGGAGAAGGCTCCGGGAACACCCACGCGGCAACGCCCGCGCGGCTCAGTCGACGTCGGCGATGATGGCGCGCAGAGCGGCGACGTGGGCGCGCAGGGCTTCGTGGCCCGGGCGGGTCAGGGCGATCCAGGTGGTGCGGCGGTCCTGGTGGGTGCCCTTGCGGCTGCGGGCGTAGCCGGCCTGGGTCAGCGCCGTGACCTGCTTGGACAGGACGGAGTCGCTGACACCCAGAGCCTCGCGCAGCGTCACGAACTCCAGCTCGGACACGGCGGCGAGCAGGCTCGCGAGCCGTAGCCGCACCGGGGCGTTCAGCAGCGCGTCCAGACCCATGTCGGAGGCCGCGTGGGGCGTGGATGGCGTGGATGGCGTGGACATTCAGCCGGCCAGCAGCAGCAGGCCCAGCCCGGCGGCGATGAGCAGGACCAGGGCGGCGGCCGCGGCCGTCCACGGGGCGGTGAGCTGGGTGTGGCCCTGCGGGTCGCCGCGGTAACGACGGATCCACAGTGCCCCACTCGCCGCATAACCGGCCCCGCCGGCCGCGGCGCAGAGCACGGCGAGCCACCACCGGTCGGCGAATCCGGCCCACGCCGCGCCGGCCAGACCGCCGCCGTAGGCCAGCGTCGACCAGGTGGTGCAGCCGAGCATCACCTGATGGGCGAGCCCCGCGACCCACGCGCCGTTCACCCGCCGGAACCGCACCAGCTGCACGGCCGCGACCAGCACGAACAGTGCGGCTCCCAGCAGGGCGGCGCTCTGGGCCACCCCGTCGTTGACCACGACCACGATCGCCGCGGTCAGGATCTGCACCGCGATCGCCGCCGCGAGGCTCGGCAGGAACCCGCGGGGGAGCCGCAGCCCCGCCACGAGATCCGCCTGCGAACGCTCGGCCGCCAGCAGTGCCGCGGCCGCGTCGTCGGGACTGGGAACATGCGAACTTTCCATAGTGGAAAGTATGGCCCAACTTTCCAGGATGGCAAGTTCCCTGGTGAGAGCCAGCGCCGTCAACCGGCTATCAAGATAATCAACGGTGTTGACGGCATCCGGCGCGGCCAATGATCAACGGCCCCGCACCCGCCCAGAAGCCGGGCAGCCAGCCCAAGAAGACGGGAAATTGGCGCACCGGCTACCCTCCCGGGCGGCGGGGTTTCCCGTGCGCCTTTGGGGCGGGCAACCTCGCTGTACGGCAGGCTGCTCAGCGCGGGCGCTCTGCTCGCGGGCCGGGGGTGGCGCCGCGGGCCTGCGGGCCAGGGCGGGCCGCCCAAGCGGAGCTTGCCCAGGCTGGGCAACCCGCCCTCCCAGGCTGGGCAACCTGCCACTTCGGGGCTGGGCAACCCGCAGGCCAGCGCTGGGTGGCCGCGGTGGTTCGATCCGCATGGCAAGATGTTCGGACAACGAGGAGGTACCGCATCCTGATGACGGGAATGACTCGCGGGGCTCGCAGAGCGGGCGCGGAATGGGCCGATGCGGAATGGGCCGATGCCGCCGGTGCGGAGCGACCCACAGCGATATGCTCATGTGGCGCCATCAGCGCCCGCGGCAGTCGATGACAGCCTCGGGTCTTCTCCGGCCGACCACATCCGACGGGAGCGTCGCTCGCCTATACCGTTATCCCGTCAAGGGTCTCTCGCCGGAGAAACTCGGCCAGTTCACCGTCATTCCAGGCCGCGGACTACCCGGTGATCGAGAGTGGGCGTTCGCAAGGCCTGAGACCATCATCGACGAAAACAATCTCGTACCCCTGCCGAAGACCCGTTTCCTCACCCTTGCGCGGGACAGTGAGCTGGCCCGCCTGCGGGTCACCTACGATGAGGCCTCCCGACTGTTGACAGTCCGCGACGGCGCGTCGAAACTAGTTGTTGACCTCGGTACGGACGGTGGCCGTCGGGCGGCGGAGAAGTTTATCGCCGACATCGGGATCGCCAGCCTGGACAGGCAGGTCCCAAAGCTGGTCCGAGCCTTCGGAGGTCATCGCTTTACCGACGCCGCGGTGCACTCCACCGAATACATGCACGCATTGTCGATGGTCAACCTGGCGTCGATCGACGACGTGTCGCGACGAATCGGCGTGCCGGTTCACCATCTCCGATTCCGCGCGAACATATACCTGCGCGGGTTTCCTCCGTGGGAAGAGGACGGCTGGATCGGCCGGTCCATCCGGCTTGGCGACCTGCGGGCCCGCGTATTGGAGAAGACAGTGAGGTGTCCGGCGACATCGGTGAACCCGACGAATGCCGAGCGGGACGTCGACCTGCCCGGAGTCCTGCGCGAGCATTTTGGACGGAACACTCTCGGCCTCTACCTCTCCGTGTCTCGCGCCGGCACCACGCGGCAGAACGACCTGGTGGTCGTCGAGCGATAACGCATCAGCCGCCTGAACCATCCCACTCGCCGGAGCGGCCAGCCGCCAGCGCGGCCACTGGCGCCAACAGTGGTACCCGTTGCATGAGGGCGCTCGATGGCGCTATTCATGCCGCCTCACCTTTCGGTGGGGCACCCCGGGTCTGACCGGCCGTGGCCGTGCCCGGTTTCCGCTTCGCAGCCACCTGCCCCGCGAGCGGGGTCTTCTGGTCGCCTCCACGGTCGTTTTCCGTCTCCGATGTACTGGCGGCGACGAGGTGAGACAGGTTGACCGCGGCGTTCAGGTCGCGGTCGGCTGGAACAGGTCTTCGAGCTCGGATACCAGCGGTTGGCGACGACGAGCGTCGAGCCGTACCAGCGGGTCTTGTAGTCGAGCTGCCGGCGGACTTCAGCCATCGCGACGTCCGAGATGGCGCGTGCGAGCCGCCGGTTACGGACCATCCCGGCGACATGGAGATCCTCGACCACGATCACGTCGTAGGCCCGGGATGCCATCCGCAGCCGGCGCTCGGACCGCCGAGCGTGCTTCGGGTTGGGAATCTGTTCTCCGGTCGAGAGGCCAGCAAGGTGCCGCACGCCCAGGTCGACGCCGACCGCGCCGCCGCGACCGGGCTGGGCGGGGATCTCGCGGTCGGCCTCGACGGTGAACGAGACATACCAGCGCCCGGCGGTCCGGGACACGGTGGCGCCGAGCAGCCGGGCGCGGCCGTCGGCAAGCCGGCCGGTGAGCGCGCCCATCGGCTCGTGGGCCTTCACCCGCCCGATCCGGGGCAGTGTGTTCACCCGCCGGGCCGTGGCTGGCAACGTCCACGCGACCCCGCTGGAGACGATCCTCACCGGCCGGTGCCGAGTGCGTGCACGCCGAACCCGAAGTGCAGCCCGGCGTCGTCGTGCAGCCCGGCGTGCACCCCGTCCGACACCGGGAACAAGGGCTCGAGCTGCGCCCCGAAGGGGACGGCCGGCGAATGAAGTGGGTGCCGGTCCGGGTCGACGCCGCCTGGATGGAGACGCTCTGGCGTGAGGGGGCCGCACGCCTGGGTGTCACGCCGTGCGGGTCGCCGGCGCCCAGCGCGTCCGGTGATGTCATCGGCGGGACGGTCGACCATCGCGGGCAGACCGCGTGGCTGCGGGTGGCCCCGTTCCTGGAACACGCGATGGACGTCGAACCCTGGCGGGGCACACGGGAGGCCGGCGCGCTGGTCGAGATCTGCAAACCGGCACTGCTGGCCAGCACCGAGTGGACCCATCCCGACCCGGCACCGGTCCCGGTCTGCGCGGAGCTGGTGACGTATGTGTCCGATCCGCCGGCCGCGCCCGGCGACCAGTACCTCACCCACCCGATCGACCTGTCCCCGGCGTGGCTGGCTGATCTGCGGGCGTCGCTGTGCGCACTCGCCGGCCAGCCCACCACCCGACAGATCTGGGGGAACCGGCCCGAGCGCTACCAGCACTTGCTGCACGCCGTCTACGGCCGGCCGCTACCCGCCGGCGTCGCACCGCGCTGGGGCAGCACCGAGCATCTGGATCTGCACTGGGGCAACCTCACCATCCCCCGGCTGATGATCCTCGACTGGGAGCACTGGGGGGTGAACGTCGCCGGCTACGGGGCGGCCCGGCTCTACTGCACCGCGCTGGGCGCACCAACCGTCGCCGCGCAGCTCCACACCACGTTCGCAGACCTGCTCGACAGCCCGTCCGGGCGGTACGCGCTGCTGGTGGCCGCCGCCGACATCCTCGTCGCCGTGGCCTGGTACGAGGACACCGCCGGACTGTGCCCCGCCCTGCACCACCTCGCCGACACCCTGCTGCGCGGCGAGGCCGCCCCGATCTGAGCCGACACGAACGCGGGCTGCCCACGACATCGAGGGTCTGTGCCGCTCGGCCCACGAGCCACCGCCTGCGGGCGATGACGCCTGGTGGGGTGCGTTCGGCAGAGGCGCCCCTTGGTTGACCTGAGCGGGGCTGGTTGCCGCGCCGGTCAGGGCCGGTTGGCGAGGTGACGCTGGAGGTTGGCGTGGCGGAACTCCCAGACGGCGCCGGCCTGGCGCAGGACGCCCCGGTCGCGGGCGTCTTCGAGGAAGGCGATGAGGTGGAAGGGCTGCTGGCGGCGTGGGGCCAGCCACAGCCGGGCCAATCCCAGTCGTCCCCACGCCGACATGAGCCCGCTCATGAGTCCGAACGCGAGCCCGACCACGAGCCCGGCCACGACTCCGACCGTGGGGCCGAACCCGAGTCCGAACGCGAGCCCGACCACCAGCCCGACCGTGAGTCCGAACAGGAGCAACCTGGTCCGATCCTGGCTCAGGACAGTCATGGGATCTGCCGCCCGTCCCGTATCCGCTGTGGTGCTGAGGCCGAGCACGACCATGAGCCCGCCCATGAGGCCGGCCCCGAGCCCAGCCCCGATCCCGATCGCGAGCCCGCACATGAGTCCGCACATGAGCCCGCCCGTGAATCCCGGTGCGAGGTCGGACAGCTGCGGCCGCCGCAGAGTTGTCCGGCTGGGGGAAACCTTCCTGAGTCCGCCCCCGAGCCCGAACACGAGCCCGCCAGCGAGCCCGCCCGCGAGTCCGTCCACGAACCCGCGCTCGACCTCGAACAGGAGCCCGAGCAGAAGCCCGTACCCGAGCCCGATCAAAAGGACCGGGAGCGCTCGTGGTGCTGCGCGGTGCAGTTCCCACCAGGCGAGGCTGGTGGTGTGCAGGCGGTGTTCGAGGTGGCGGGCGAGGAAGGTCAGGTACCGGTCGGCCTGTTGGGGGGTCCAGCGGGGGGTGGGCTGGTCGGGGTGGGGGCGGTAGGCGGCGGGGATGAACTCGGCGAACAGGTGCTGTTCGACGGCGTCCGGGGTGGGCAGGGTGGTGAGGTCCGTGGGGTTGGGGAAGCCGAGGGTGGATTCGCGCGGGCGTGGGTTGTAGATCGCGCTGGCGAGGCTGCCCGCGAGTGGGGTGGTGAGCGCCTGGGCGAGCGGTGAGGTGGGGGTTGCCAGCGCGGTCAGGACGGGTGCCCACCGCACTGATCCATGCGTGCCTGCGTTGGCCAGCAGGTAGTCGCCCATCGCCGGTGCGGTCAGGGGTGTGAGATGGATGCCGGCGGCGCCAGCAAGGTGGGTCGACGGCCAGTCGGGACGGGGGTGCACGGCGGCGCGGAACTCGCCGGGGCGGCTGCTGACGATAAGCCCGACGTTGCCGCGCAGGCCGTCGTTGAGGGCGACGAGTACCTGGTCCCGGCCGTCGGCGAAGATCTCGTCGAGACCGTCGAGGACGGGCAGGATCAGGCCGGCGTCGAGGAGTGCACCGGCGCGTGTGCGGCCGGTCGCGGAGTCCACCGCGGCCAGGTGGGCGTACTCCCGCAGGATCTGGGACTCCAACCAGTCGTAGAGGCTCGGTCCGGTCGGGTTCCAGGCGGCCAGCGGCAGCAGCAGCGGCACCGGATCGCCGGGCTGGCGTCGGTCGAGCACATCCAGGACGAGACGTACCAGCAGAACCGTCTTCCCCGCCCCAGCCTCCCCGAGCATGACGAGGCGCTTACAGGGGCTGCGCTCGTAGGCCGCCAGCAGCGCACCACTGCCGGCGAGATCACCCGGGCCGCTGCCTGGCGTTGCGGACGCCGGTCCGTTCCCTCCGTCTGCTGCCTGCCGTTGCAGCTCGGCCCAGGGACTCACCAGGTCGGCGTCGGCCTCCTGCCAGAACACCTCCAGGGACGACCCGCGGACCCCGCGGCGCCTGGCCTCGATGTCCCACTGATCACGCACCAGGTCGGCGAGCCGGTCCGCGACCGTGGCGATGTCCAGGTCGCCAGTGCGGGCAGCGATCTTGTCCGCGAGAAAGGCGGCCACGGGTAGCAACACACCCAGGCCGGCGACAAGCGCCGCCGCCTTGTCCTGCCCAGCCGCCCAGGCAACGCCGCCGGCTATCAGGCCGAGCGCGCCGGCGCTCCACCACACCGAGCGCGGCGCCTTCCTACGTCCCCTTTTGATGCCCATAGCGAGCAATCATCCACTCTGCGCCATCTCGCGCTGGTATGCGGACAGGTGTCGCAGCCCCGCGACCCGGTATCGACACCGCGCGGCACTGCGCCAAGGCGACGATCTACTCGGCTTTCACCTGCACTTCGGACGCGGGCCCGTGCTCAACCCGGTGCCGGAGAATCGGGCCCGCCGCGCGACGCTCGCGCACCGGTCGCCGCTGGAGGTTTCTGGCCGACACCGCCGGGGCCGTCTGCGTCCAAAGGTCCCGGTCCGTCAGCCACGGGCGATTCCCGATACTCAGTGGGAGGAGCTGCTCGCGCGGATGCGGTACGCCCGGGACCGGGCACTGTTGGCCTGCTACGTGTCCTCCGGGGCTCGGGCCACCGAATTGCTGGGCGTTGGGCTTACCGACGTCGACTGGCAGAAGGGCCGGTTGTGGGTCGTTTCTAAGGGGACCCGAGACCGTCAACCAGTGCCAGTTTCTCCCGAGGCACTGGCCTACCTGGCGGCCTACCTCGACGACGCCGGCCTGCCCGACGACCGCGGGCCGATCTGGCGCACTCGCCGTGGTGAGACGCGTCCGCTGACTTACTGGGCGGCCCGGCGGCGGTTTCCGTCGGTGTCGCTGTCCGAGTCCGTCCCGTAGTCGGTCGTTGTCTTCGGTGAGCCGTCCGTGGTGGCGATGGTGATCTCGTGGTGAGCGTCGCACTCCCACTGGAGAGTGGCGTAGGTGTCGCCGATCACATCGTCCACACGGGAGACGAACCGTCCGGCGTTCTTCGCCGAGTAGCCGGGCATGCCGATGTTGGCGGCCCCGGAGACCCACAGAGGGCCGGGCCGCGCCTCCTTGCCGATGAACAGGTTCGCGTAGCACGAGACGCAGGGTCGCTTGGTCCCGGCCAGGCTGTTCGGGATGACCTTCTCCGACTTGTCGCCGGTGAGGTGGTCGACGATCCTGCGTTCGGCGTGGTACCCATCTTCGCCGTCGGACGCCACCGTCACCGGCCCGGCGAGTGCCTTGATGGCGTCGGCGTACTTCGCGGTGACCGCCGCATCGGCACTGTCGTTGGCGATGCGCTTGTCCGTCTTGTCGGAGTGACGGGCGAGCCTGCCCTTGGCGTTGCCGCCCAGGAGATCGTCCGAGTCGGTCGGGTACTCCTTGAGCACCTTCTTCAGGAACTCGCTGCCGCTCAGGCCATGCATGTGAGAGGCGAGCAAGCTGTTGGCGGCCGTGGTGTTTCCGGCTATGTACAGCTTTCCTTCGTGGACCGCCGCCTGGATCTCGATCGGATTCTCCCCCTCCATCTGGAGGTAATTCTTTACCACGGTGGACACCCAGCGCATCGCCTGCTTGTCGCGGTCGCCCTCGTAGGACCGGGGGCCCATGGTGTTGTTCGGGGTCTCCTTGTAGGCGGCGGTGCTGGACTTGTAACCGGCGGCCTTCTCCGCGTTCATATTGCCGATCTTGTGGAACGTCATCCGGGACCAGACCTCCGGACTTCCGTCGGCGATCCACCCCTTGGCCTCGAACTGCGACTTGACGGCGAGCGCGAAGTCCTTGTTCGCGCGGGCCTCCGGGGATGCCTTTTTCGGCATGCGCTGCACGACGGGTGCTGCGGCGCCGTGGCCCGGCGCGTCGGTAGCGCTCTCCTGGACAACGGGGGCCGCCGAGGACATGACGCGGTTGGCGTTGGCCTCCGCCTCGCGTTCGAACCAGTCGGAGGGGTCGGAGACCCTGAGCCCCGACCCGTTGTCGGTGCCCGCGACGGGGCCCTGGCGCTGTTGGATGACGTGAGTGAGCTCGTGGGCGAGGGTGTGCTTGTCGGCGCCGCCGTCACCGATGACGATATGACTGCCCGAGGTGTAGGCGCGGGCGCCGATCTCCGCGGCGGAGGCCCTGGCGGCGCTGTCGTTGTGGATGCGTACGTCGGAGAAGTCCGCGCCGAGCCGGGACTCCAGATCGCTGCGGATCGAGTCGTCGAGCGGGCGGCCCCCGGTGCGGAGCAGGTCGTGTACGGCGGAGCGCCGCTGCACCTGAGGCGCGGCCGCGCACTGCACCGCGGGCCGCTCCGCCTGCTGGCGGCCGCATCCCGCGCCGTGCTGGTGCCGCTCCTGCTCGGCTGCCTGCGCGCCAGGATGGCCCGCGCGGCGGAGCATCTGGACGACGGCGGCGTTGCCCACGCTGCGCTGGAGAGAGAGCAGGCCCGTGGGCTGTGCTCCGCTAACGCCGGCCGGTACGGTCGCCGGAGTGCGGCCGGGTGTCCGGCCGGCCCTCTCGGACTCCGGTCGTCCGACGTTACCTTGAGCGCGCATGAGGCCTCTTCCCGCAGGTGAAACAGCTGTACCCCTGCCTACCAGATGCGGCTGAGCCGGGAGAAGGGCCGTGAGGGCAGCATCGGACGTCCGGGCGGGCAGCGGGGTCAGGGCCAAAGGAGCTCGCGGGTCCAGGTGGCGCCCTCGCGGCGGTACCGCAGCCGTACGTCTCGGCGGAGCGCGTCGCCCTGGAAGAACTCGACCTCCGTCACTGATCCGATGGAGTCACGCTCTTTGGGGCTTCTGACGCCCGCGTTGGTGCAGAGAAGGTCCGGGTGTTCGACACCGCCACGCTGGCATCCCCGCCGTGTTTGGCATGCACGTAGGCCGGTGCCTTGTTCCACAGCACGGCCAGCGCCACCAGGCCGACGAACCCGACCCCGACCAGCGGTAGCCGCCGCCAATCCCACCCGTTCCCCCGACCCCTGGCGATGTTCTACGCCCGTCGGCCCGCAGACCGGGGCACCTGACGGAATCCCGTCACCACAGGCGAAACCAGGGATCCAGCTGGCGGACCATGGCTCTTGCACCGCGTGCACCGCTGCACACCGGGCAACCCGGGAGGGCAACCACCCCCGCGCTGGCGCCGACCGTTATGTGCCGGTAGTGTTGGGATGGTGGCGGATCGTGTGATACGGGCGGAATGCTCGGGTCCGTGTGAACTGGCGCTGGCGGCAGCCGGATGCACGGTGGAGCTGATCGGTACCGGGGTGGAGGAGACAGCCGTCGTGCAGCTATCGGCGCCAGCGGGCAGTGCGGGAGTCGAGCTGGTGGCAGATGCCCGGGTGGTAACCGCCCGGCGCGCCGGGCGGCTTGCCATGGGTGCGCTCAGAGCCGAGATGTGATGGTGAGCGGGCAAGACGTCGGTTGGTGGAATGCATGGCAGCTTCTGCCCACTACACCCGAGACCCTTCAGGACGCGACCGCGGTGGCGCAGGGCTGGCTGGACGAGGCGTCCGCGCGGGTGAGCGCCCCCAAGGTACCGCCCCCCGTACCCCGCGGCAGGCTCCTGCTGCTCTACCGTTTCCAGCGCCGGTCCGCGAAGGCCATCCGGATCGGCTTCTTCGTCATGCTCGGTTTCATGATCTTATTCAGCCTCACCATCGTGGCTACCGTCCTGACCGGCGGCAGCGACCTCGGATCGCAGGTGTTCAGTCTCGTCTTGTTCGGGATACTCACGCTGTCCCTGCGCTTTTGGGCCGTCTCCGCCAACTCCACCGGCCAAAAATGATCACCGTTCCTCTCCACAGCGGCGCGCACCGCCTCCGCCGGGGGCCAGAGGTCGCGGCCCGACATGGGAATGGCCGGTCGTGGTGGCTGGCGCCCACACTGGCACGAGGCTCCCATCCTGGCCGCACCGTCGGCGGGTGGCGTCCACAAGCCCGGTCACCAACTCGATGCTGGCCGCGCGAGGCTGTCCCCCAATCGCGCGGTCACGGGAACCCACGCACCCACCCCACCGTTTGGCCACATCCGCCATCGGGTTCTCGCGCCATCTACCGCGAGAATTCTCGAACCCGTCGGATTCCGTCGGCGGGGACATGAACTACCCGCCCGCGCACGGGCCCGCACCGGACTACACGACCATGCGGCCCTACAACCTCGCCGCCCGCACCATCGTGGACGACACCGGCGCCCGGGCCCCCGATCGGCGCGTCACCACCTGGCTATGCGGGTCAGTTTCGGCCCCATCTACGGACGAGCACCGGCCCCACTTGTCGATCATGATGTGAGGGCGGATTCAGGCGGTGATCGCAACAGACGGGAGGCCGAGTGTTGCGATGAGGTTATCGAGCTGGGCCGTCGGTGTCGCCCAGCCCAGGGTCTTGCGGGGTCGTGCGTTGAGCTCGGCCCCGTCGAGTCGCTACGCCGCGCACTGCAGCGTGACGTCGCCCTGTTCGGCTCGCCCGCCGCCGTCCGCGAACGCTACAAGGCGCGTTATCTGCCCGGCCAAGCGCTCTACCAGGCCTCCGCCGCACCTCGAGACCACGCCCACGTGCTGATCGACCACGAACTACCCGAGGCACCCCACGTCCTGCGCTGGCCCGGGTGACGAGCTCCCAGCCGCCGGGAAACCTCCAGCACCCAGGTCAACCGACACATGGAGTGACACCCAGACATGAGGAGTACGCCGAATACGCGCCAGTCGAACACGCGACTCTGCCAGTCTCGCCCCCCAGTTACCCGGTGCGCTCGGCCGTGACCGCCAGGGTCACGTAGGGCATCGTGATGCTGCCGCCAAACACGTCGAACGCGGCGCCGAGACCGGCCAGCAGCTGGTTCAGCTGGGCTGTCGGGAGCTGGTGGTGGCCGCCGTGCGTGGGTACCTGGTCAAGCCAGTCGTCCCGGGAGTACGTCCGTTCCCAGCCGAACCGCCATTGTTCGGCGTCGCCGAAACCGCTGGCGGCTCGCATCCCGTCGACGGCCCTGGCGGCCAGCGAGGCATCCGCGTCGAGGGTGGGGGCCGCCCATGGGCTGAACGGCAGGTCGGGCGCGACGTGCCGGTAGACCGAGGCAAAGGCTTCGGCTATCTCGAGCGGGGGCGCGAAGGCGTTCCAGAACACGGTCAGTCGACCGCCCGGGCACAGTGCGCGTGCCGCGTTCGCCGCTCCCTTCGCCGGATCCACCCAGTGCCAGGACTGGCCGGAGACCACGGCGTCGAACGCCCGGCCCGCCGGCTCCCAGTCCTCGAACGCCGCGACCTCCACCTCCAGCCCGCCCCGTCTCGCGAACTCGGCCATCCGTGCATCCACCTCGACTCCCAGCACCTGGCAGCCCGCCGCGCGCAACAGGCGGGCCACGATGCCCGTGCCACAGCCGACGTCGACCACCCGCGGCCCGGGACTGGCCGCCACCACTCGCGCGATCAACGCTTCCGGGTAGCTCGGCCGTGTCCGGTCATAACGCGCGGCGTCGACGCCGAACGATTGCGCCACCCGCCGCGCACGATGCGGCTCGTTCGCGTGGCCCACGCCGGTCTGCGCGTCTACCAGGTCAGGCTCTCGCTTCAGCTCCGTCATGCGTCAACCCTAGGTTGACGGCAGGTTGGCGTCAACCTAGGATTGACGCCAACCTGCCGGTTCGACCCTCGGGCGTTACGAGCAGCCCGCGCGGTCGCCGGGCGAGCCATGGGATACGCGACACTCGACCGAGCATGATCCTCGATAAGCGGTCGGGCGGTCCGCATGCCTAACCAGGGAAGGTGGCGCGTCCCTCTGGGTGGGGTTCGGTGGGGTGCTACGCGCGGGTGACGGGCTGCTGGATCTCGGTGATCCAGGAATCGGGGTCGGTGGGGGAGAAAGCGAGGGTGATCTCGCGGCCGGGGCCGGCGTCGCGATAGCCGGCGTTCTCGATCCAGACGGCGAGGGCCTGGTAGGTGGGCAGGCAGTCGTCCATCGAACCCTCGTGGATGACGGTGGCCGCCTGCTCGACGGCGGGGAGATCCACGATCGTGACACCGTCCGGCAGCGAGACGGCGGACGGGGGCGAGGACGAGGGCGCAACGGGGGAGGGGGGCGTGGTGGGGGAGGGGGCGTTGACCGGCAGGGCGGCGTGGACCTCCACGTGCTCGTCGTCGCCGGCCTCGACGTAGTAGGCGATCGCGGGGCCGGTGGGCTCCAGGGACGCCCGGGTCAGGGCGCTGGTGAGCCGGTCGTACAGGCCGCGGACGACCGGGCCGATCGACTGGGGCTCCATGCCGCGGGCGGTGCCGGTCAGTTCGGCGACCCGCGCGGCGGGAAGGGCCTTGATGGTGACGTCGATGGTGGTCATGGTTCCCTCGCTCTCGATGGTTCGCAGACGTGCCCGTAGCTGGTCCAGGCGGGTGGTGTCGGCGGCGATCCGGGCGTGCAGTTCGGCCTCGCGCAGGCGCAGCATGCCGCGCATCTGCTCGGCGCTGACCTGCTCGTCCAAGAGCTGCGCCACCTCCGCCAGGGCGAACCCGAGCCCGCGGAGCGCGACGATGCGGTGCAGTCGGGCGAGCTGGGCGGCGGTGTAGGAGCGGTAGCCGGTGGCCTGGTCCACCCGGGCGGGGCGCAGCAGGCCGATCGCGTCGTAGTGGCGCAGCATGCGCACTGACACCCTGCCGTGGCGGGCGACATCTCCGATGCTCAACATGGTTCCACTGGTCTATGACCTCACACGGTGTCAGGGTCAAGCGTCCGTCCCCGTACCGCGGTCACGCCGCGTCGGTCTCGCCCCGCTTCCACCAGCAAGATAATCAACGGTGTTGACGACGTCCCGGCCAGCCCGAAAACGATCAAGAACAAATAAGAACAACACGGAACAACCCCCTGCCCTCCAAGGCTTGGTCTGGGCTGGTCGGGGGCGATCACCGCGTCTCTCGGTGGCCGGCGCGACACGATGGGTACCGCGGAGCGGGGACGCAGGGGCGCGGCCGCACGGTAGGGAGAGGTGTCGACGGTGTACGTCGTCGGGGTGTCGGGTTGGCGATTCGTTGTCTCAGAACCTGCTGGTGGGAGCTTTGGATGGGGGGCGAGCCGGGAAGAGGACCGATCAGCCGCGGATGCCGTGGAACGGGGCACGGCGGTACGGTGCGGTCGTCGTGGGCGATATCGGCTATAGCGGGTCCGTGAACAGGGTCGTCGCACCATCGGACGTCGGGACAGGGACGTCGGTGGACGGGCGGTGGAGAGGTGGGCGGATGGGCGACGGGCGGCTGGAGATTGATCGGGTGTCCAAGCGCTACGGCGAGGTCGTGGCGTTGGACGCGATGTCGTTCGAGGTGCGGGCCGGTGAGCTGTTCGGGTTCGTGGGCAGCAACGGGGCGGGCAAGACGACGACGATGCGGATCATTCTCGGGGTGCTCGCCGCGGACGCCGGTGAGGTGCGCTACGACGGGACGCGGCTGGATCTGGCCGTCCGGCGACGGATCGGGTACATGCCGGAGGAACGCGGGCTGTATCCGCGGATGAAGGTCGCCGAGCAGCTGGGGTATCTGGCGCAGCTGCACGGGCTTGGTCCGGCGGCGGCGCGTCGGGCGGTCGAACGGTGGACGGAGCGGCTGGGGGTCGCGCAGCGCCGTGACGACGAGGTGCAGAAGCTGAGCCTGGGTAACCAGCAGCGGGTGCAGCTCGCGGCGGCGTTGGTGCACGACCCGGTGGTGCTGGTCCTCGACGAGCCGTTCTCCGGGTTGGACCCGGTCGCGGTGGACGTGATGAGCGAGGTGCTCACCGAGCGGCGCGCGGCGGGGGTGCCGGTGGTGTTCTCCAGTCATCAGCTGGAGTTGGTGGAGCGGCTGTGTGACCGGGTGGGGATCGTGCGGTCCGGGCGGATGGTCGCCTGCGACACGGTGGACGCGCTGCGTTCGGCCGGCCCGGTCAGTCTCGTCGTGGACGTCCCTGGTGCGCCCCGGGGGTGGGCGGACGGTCTGGCGGGGGTGCTGGGGTGGTCGTCCGAGGGGGCGTCGACGGTGGTCGAGCTCGCGGCGGACGCCGACGATCAGGTGATCCTGCGGGCGGCGTTGGCGCTGGGCCCGGTACGGGAGTTCCGCCGGCGCCGTCCGTCGCTGGCCGAACTGTTCCGCCAGGTCGTCGCCGACCCGGCCGCGCCCAGCCCGGACGCTCCCGTCGGCGTCAGCGACGAGGCCGACGGGAGCCCTGTGACCGTGGGCCCCACCGGGCGCGCCGTCTCCATTCCGGTGCCGTCGTCGTCGGTGGATGCCGTCCAGTCGCAGGAGCCAGGGCAGGCGGGAGCGGAAACGCGGGTGGGCGCACCTGAGCGGCCGGAGAGGTCCGAGCCGCCGGACGGGTCCGAACGATCGGTGTCCGGATCGTCGGAGGCTTCGACGTCATCGGCGGCTTCGGCTTCGGCGCCGTCGGCGGGACCTGTGGGACCGGAGGGGGCGGCGTGAGCGGCATGGGCGGCGGTGGCGGTGTGGGTGAGCGTGGCGTGGTCGGCGAGCGGGAGCGGGAGGCGGCGCTGGAGGGGGTGGGGTCAGGGCGGGTGCTGCGGCTGGTGGCGATGCGGGAGATCACGCTGCGGCTGCGGAACCGGGCGTTTCAGGTGATCACGGGGTTGTTCGTGGTGGCGATCGCCGCGACGGTGCTGATCCTCAACGCGGTGGACGGGTCGCCCCCGACGCGGACGGTGGCGCTGACGGCGGCCGACGGGCGGCAGGCCGCCTCGATCGTGGCGGCGGGGCGTTCGCTGGGCGAGAAGGTCCAGGTGCGCACGGTGGCGGACGCGGCGGCGGGGAGTCGGGCCGTCCTGGATGGGGATGTGGATGCGTTCGCGCAGGTCACCGCGTCCGGGAGTTATCGGGTGGCGGTGAAGGACGAGTTGGGCGACGCGCTCGGGTCGGTGTTGACGGTGGCGGCGCGGCAGACGGCGCTGGAGGGGCAGATCGCGTCGCTGGGTGGGGATCCGGCGACGGTGGGGCGGGCGGTCCAGACGGCGGGGGTGACGGTGACGGCGCTGCGTTCGGATGAGGACCGGTCGGGGTCGCGGTTGTTGCTGGGGATGCTCGCGGGCGGGCTGATCTACGTCTCGCTGATCACTTTCGGGCCGCAGGTCTCGCAGGGGGTGATCGAGGAGAAGTCGTCCCGGGTGGTGGAGCTGCTGCTCGCGGTGGTGCGGCCGTGGCAGCTGATGGCGGGCAAGGTGCTGGGGATCGGGGTGGTGGCGTTGGCGCAGCTGACGCTGATCGGCGTGGTCGGGTTGGGGTTGGGGTTGGCCACCGGGCAGCTGGACATGCCGGCGGGGCTGGCGGTGGGGGCGGTGGCGACGGCGTTGCTGTGGTATCTGCTGGGGTTCGCGATGTACGCGCTGCTGTTCGCGGGGGCGGGGGCGCTGGTCAGCCGGCAGGAGGACGCCACCGGGGTGACCATGCCGATCATCGTGGCGTTGATCATCCCGTACATGGTGGGGTTGACGGTGTTGCCGGCGTCGCCGGAGAGCACGCTGGTGCTGGTGTTGGCGATGATTCCGCTGTTCGCGCCGATCCTGATGCCGATGCTGGTCGGGGTGGGCACGGTGGCGGCGTGGCAGGTGGTGGTGGCGGTGGTGCTCACGGTGGTGATGATCGTCGTGTTGGTGTGGCTGGCCGGTCGGGTGTACGGCAACGCGGTGCGACGTTCCGGTACCAGGATCGCCCTGCGTGACGCTCTGCGTGCCGGTTGACGTGTGGCGGGCGCGCGGGCTGTGCGCTGTGTGTCTCCGAGGGTGAGCCTTGCCGGCAAACGGGGCGTGAACGGGGGTCGGCTCGGTAGCATCCGGGGCGATCCAGGACGTCCGGCCAGGCCGTGCAGCGCCATGTGCTGTGTCGGGGTGGGACGTCCCGCCGGCCCGCAGCGTCGCGGGACGCCGGAGAACAGGACAGGGAGCGGTCCGTGCGCGACATCGCCGTCTTCAGCGGCAGTGCCCATCCCAGCCTCGCCGAGGAGATCTGCACCCATCTCGGGGTGCCGTTGCACCGGGTTCTGGTGCAGCGTTTCGCCAATGACTGTCTGGAGGTGCAGCTGCCGGCGAACTGCCGGGAGCGCGACGTGTTCCTGATTCAGCCGCTTGTGACTCCGGTGCAGGAGAACCTCGTCGAGCTGCTGCTCATGTTGGACGCGGCCCGGGGTGCGTCGGCGGCGCGGACCACCGTCGTGCTCCCCCACTACGCCTACGCGCGTTCCGACAAGAAGGACGCGCCGCGGATCTCCATCGGTGGACGGCTGGTGGCCGACCTGCTGGTGGCCGCGGGGGCGAGCCGGGTGCTGGCGATGACACTGCACTCCCCGCAGGTGCACGGGTTCTTCAGCATTCCCGTCGACCATCTGCATGCCCTGCGGGAGCTGGCCAAGCACTTTCGCCAGCATGATCTGTCGAACACGGTGGTCGTCTCGCCGGACCTGGGTAACGCCAAGGAGGCCGCGGCGTTCGCGCGGATGCTCGGGGCGGGGGTCGCCGCCGGTGCCAAGCAGCGTTTCGCCGATGACCGGGTGAGTATCTCCGCGGTCATCGGTGAGGTCGCCGGCAAGGATGTCATCGTGCTCGACGACGAGATCGCCAAGGGCAGCACCGTGCTGGAGCTGTTGGAGCGGTTGCGGGAACTGGACGTGCGGTCGGTGCGGGTGGCGTGCACGCACGGGCTGTTCTCGTCGGGGGCGCTCAAGCGGATCGCCGACCAGCCGGAGGTCGCCGAGATCGTGTGCACGAACACGGTGCCGGTGCCGTTCGGGGAGCGGGTGCCGGAGCTGACGGTGCTGACGGTGGCGCCGCCGCTGGCCGAGGCGATCCGTCGCATCCACAACGGCGAGTCCGTCAGCGCCCTGTTCGACGCCTGACAGTCCGTCGCTCGCTTGGCGGACGGTCGGACAGTCCGGCGGGGTGGGTGGTCACCCGAATGGATGGTTCAGGGTTGGCTGACATCAGCGTCGGCTGTACTGTTGAGGGGTGATGGCTGTCGCCTCCTCGGCGGAGGTTCTGGCTCGGTTCGGGCATGCCCTGTCCGATCCGACGCGGGCTCGGCTGCTGCTGGTGCTGCGTTCCGGTGGGGCGTATCCGTCCGAGCTCGCGCAGGTGCTCGGGGTGAGTCGGACGAACCTGTCCAACCATCTGGCCTGCCTGCGCGGCTGCGGTCTGGTCGTCGCCACGCCGGAGGGGCGCCGCCAGCGCTACGAACTCGCCGACACCAAGCTGCACCACGCCCTCGGTGACCTGCTTGACGTGGTGCTCGCCGTTGATCCCGAGCATCTGCACAGCTTCGTCGCCGACCTCGACGCGGACACCGACCTCGACGCCGGTCTGGAGCCGACCGCCGGCCGTGCGCCGGGCCCGTCCGCCGTGCGGCCGCAGGACGCGGCGATGTCATGACCACACATGGCCACAGTCATGGGCATGGCGGGCATGGGCATCAGCACGGGGTGGCGGTGGGGCGGGCCACCGCGGCGCAGCGGCGGCGGCTGTGGGTGGCGACGGGGCTGAACCTGGCGATCGTGGTGGTGCAGGCGATCGCGGGGGTGGCGGCCGGATCGATCGGGCTGCTCGCGGATGCCGGGCACAACCTGACCGACACCGCCGGGGTCGCGTTGGCGCTGGTGGCGCTGATCCTGTCGCAGCGTCCGCCGTCCGCGCACCGGACGTTCGGCGGGCTGCGCTGGCCGGTGCTCGCCGCGCAGGCGAACGCCGCGGCGATCCTGGTGGTCACCGCGCTGCTGGCGGTGGAGGCGCTGCGCCGGCTCGGGTCGGCGCAGCCGGTGGACGGGCCGCTGGTGGTGCTGGTCGCGCTGGTCGCGGCCGCCATCAACGGGGGATGCGCGTTGGCGGTGCGTGAACGTGACGCTGATCTGAACACCCGCGCCGCGGTGCTGCACCTGAGCGGGGACGCGGCGGTGTCGGTGGCGGTGGCCGCGTCCGGGCTGGTGATCTGGCTGGTGGACGGCTGGTACTGGCTGGACCCGGCCGTGTCGCTGGCGATCTCCCTGCTGATCGCCGCCCAGGGGGTGCGGCTGCTGGTCAGCGCGTCGCGGGTGCTGCTCGAGGCGGCCCCCGAGAACCTGGACGTCGCCGCCGTGCGCGCCGACATCCTCGGCCACGAGCACGTCCTGGACGTCCACGACCTGCATGTGTGGGGTCTGTCCGACCGGGTGTTCGCCGCGTCCGTGCATGTGGCCCTCGGTCATCTCGACGGTGGGGACGGCGATGACGGCGGGCATCCGAGTCTGGCGCGGGCCCGGGAGGTCTCCGGGGAGATCCGCGCGATGCTCGCCGCCCGGTACGGCATCACCCACGTCACCGTCGAAGCCGAATGCGAACCGTGCATCCCCCCACCCGGTAACCCCTGCGCGATCGCGGTCCCCCAGCCCTGCGACACCCCGGCCACGTCGGCCACGTCGGCCACGTCGGCCACGTCGGCCGCCCCGCGTCCCCGCGCGGACAATCAGGTATGACACATGGCACGGTGATCCGTCCGGTGGACGCCCGCACCTTCCCCTACGCCGGGCAGTCGATGGCCGTTCTGGCCGAGCCGACGCCCGGGGTGGACTCGCTGGCCGCCGCGGAGATGATCGTCCCGGCGCGTTTCGCCGGCCCGATACCGCACGCCCACCATGGTTTCGACGAGGCGCTGTACGTCCTGGAGGGCACGCTGCTGCTCACCTATGGTCATGAGGATCCGGTGGAGGCGTCCGCGGGCACCTTCTGCCTGGCGCCGCGCGGGGTGCGGCACACCTTCGCCAACCCGAACGCATCCCCGGTGCGGGTCCTGGGCCTGTGGACACCGGGGAGCGCCGGGCTCGCGTTCATGACCGACATCGGCGCGATCATGCCTCCCGGCGGTGCCCCCGACCCCGATCTCGTCGCCGACCTCTACCGCCGGCACGCCAGCGACCTGCTCCCCTGACCCGCCCACGGCCCGTGCCCGACCGACGGCCGGGAGCGGTCAGGGGTGTCGGCGACGGATCTGGCTGTGGGCCGCGAACCCGGCGGCGAACGCGGCGAACGCGGCGAAACCCAGTGCGGCGGCCCGTCCGGTCGGGTGGTGCGGGCCGGGGCGGGCGGCGCGCAGGTGTGGTTCCACCCGGCGGCTGCCCGTGGCCAGACCCCCGGTGCGGGAGTCCACGTCGGCTCCGAGGGTGACCAGGGGGCCGGTCGGGCCGTGGATCTCGACGGTCACGCCCTCGGCGGCGAGGGTGTCGGCGAGTTCTCGCAGGCCGGCGCGTCCCTGGGGAAGGGTTCCCGGCCGGGTGCCGGCCGGGACGGCGGCGAGGGCGGTGAGCAGATCTCCCGCGGCCGACCACAGCCGGCCCGGTTGACCGGTGGTGATCCGGATGCGGTCGCCGGACGCCTCCAGGCGCCCGCCGACCGACCCGGAGCCTTCTTCGACGCTGAAGGCGATGTCGCCTTCGAAGCGGGCTGTCATGCGAAGCGGGCTGTCACTAGCGCACGGCGCCGTTGGCGGCACCGCCGACGGAGTCGTTGTCCGAGGTGACGATGCGCAGCGTGCCGTGCAGTCGCCAGGTCGCGCGGGCGGCGTCGGGTCCGGTGTCGCGCGGGACCTCGACGAGCATGTCCACGAACTGGTAGTTGATCACCGCACCCTTGCCGGTCAGGAAGGACCACAGGTCCTTGCCCAGGTCCGTCCAGTCGACAACCGCTCGGTCCGCACTCGTCTGGGTCTGCACCATGAGGACGCTCCCCTGCTCGTCGGTCAGGCGTGGGAGTTCGCGATGCTTGCGCACGCCCACTGCGAACGTATGACGGTCCGCCCCGGAGCACACCTTGGGCGGTGTCGGATCGGAACCGGAGCGTGATCGGGCCCGGTCTCAGGCGGCGGTGAAGACCAGGGCGGCGTTGTGACCGCCGAAACCGAAGGCGTTGGCGACGGCGGCGCGCAGCACACCGGGGCGGGCGGTGCCGGTGACGACGTCGAGTTTGACGGCGGGGTCGAGCCGCTCCAGGTTGCGGATCGGGGGGATCAGGCCGTCGCGTAGCGCGCAGATCGTCGCGGCCGCGCCGATCGCCCCGGCGGCGCCGAGGGTGTGACCGGTCATCGCCTTGGTGGCGGTGACCGCGGGATGCGCGCCGATCGCCGTCTCGATCGCCTCCGCCTCGCGGGGATCACCGGCGGGGGTGGAGGTGGCGTGGGCGTGGACGAGGTCGACGTCGGTGGGGGCGACGCCGCCGCGGGCCAGCGCGGTGGTGATCGCCCGGGCCTGGTTGGCCGGGTCGGCGGCGACGATGTCGATGGCGTCGCAGTTGACCGCGCAGCCGGCGGCCACGGCCAGCGCCCGGGCGCCGCGGGCGGCGGCGAACGACTCGCGTTCGAGCACCACGATCGCGACACCTTCGCCGAGGACGAAACCGTCCCGGTCGGCGTCGAAGGGACGGGAGGCGGCGGCCGGGTCGTCGTGGCGGGTGGACAGGGCGCGCATCTGGGCGAACGCGGCCAGCGGCAGGTTGTCCACGGGTGCCTCGACGCCGCCGGCGACGACAACGTCGGCCTGACCGTGTTGGATCATCTCCATGCCGATCGCGATCGCCTCGGCACCGGACGCGCAGGCGCTGACCGGGGTGCGGGCGCCACCGCGGGCCCCCAGGTCGATGGCGACCCAGGCGGACGGGCCGTTGGCCATCAGCATGATGATCGCGTGCGGGGACATCCGGCGGGCGTTGCCGGCCTCGACGATGCGGTGCTGGCTCAGGGTGGACTGCACCCCGCCGTAGCCGGTGCCGATGACCACGGCGAGCCGGTACGGGTCGACCTCGGGTTTGCCGGCCTGCGCCCAGGCCTCGCGGGCGGCGACCAGCGCCATCTGCTCGCCACGGTCGAGTTTGCGGGCCTCGGCGCGCGGCAGGGACGCGCCCGGGTCGACGGGGAGCCGGCCGGCCAGGCGTACCGGCAGGTCACGGGCCCAGTCGTCTTCGATGAGGCTGATGCCGGAGGCGCCGGCGAGCAGCCCCTTCCAGCTGGTGGGCAGGTCTCCGCCGAGCGGGGTCATCGCGCCAAGCCCGGTGACCATGATTCGTTCGTCCGCCATCCGCTCGTCCCTCTCACCTGTGACCGGGGGGCTGACCGTGACCGCCCCGGTGTCCCTCGTCGATGGGCCCGCCGACGGTGTCCGCCGATGGTGCCCGCCGACGTGTGTTGTCCGCCGATGCTCCCATCGACGGACGTGTCCGCCGACGACCACCGCTGTCGCACGCGCGTCGCCTCGTGTACATGCCACCGACCCGTCCCTGTCAGACGGGTGTGTTCAGCCTGTCAGGCGTGTGGGGCGCGGCCCAGGGCTGGTGGCGCCCAGACCCGCGGCGCGCGTTTGTAGCCCGCCGACAAAAGCGGGTGTGGCGCCCGTCGGCCTCGTGGCGCCCGTCGATGACCGGGGATGTGCGGGTCAGCGGCCGGTCCACCGCGGGGTGCGCTTCTCCAGGAACGCCCGGGCGCCTTCCTTGGCGTCGTCGCTGGCGAACACGACCTTCTCCAGTTCGGTGAGCCGGTCGAACAGCGCCGCGGACTCGCCGGCGGCCAGCCGCACGGCTTCCTTGGTCGCCGCGACGGCCAGCGGGCCGTTGGCCGCGATCGGTTCGGCCAGGGCGAGGGCCGCGTCGAGGACCTGTTCGGCGGGGACGACCCGGTTGGCCAGGCCCAGGGCGTGGACGCGGGTGCCGTCGACGTAGTCGCCGGTGAGCGCGAGCTCGAGGGCCAGCGCCAGCGGCAGCCGGCTGCCGACGTAGGCGACGCCGCCACCGGAGGCGATCAGTCCCCGTTTGACCTCCGGCAGCCCGTACTTGCCCTGCGCGGAGACGACGACCAGGTCGCAGGACAGCAGCAGTTCCAGGCCGCCGCCGACGGCGGTGCCGTTGGCCGCGCCGATCAGTGGCACCGTGATCTGGCCGCGCACCATCCGGCGGAACGCGGCCAGCCCTGCCTTCTGACGTTCGCTGCGTTCGGCCTTCACCCCGCTGGAGAACACCTTCAGGTCCATGCCGACGCAGAACGCCCGGTCCCCGGTGGCGGTGAGCACGACCACCCGGATGTCGGGATCGTTCTCGGCGTCGAGCAGCGCCGAACCCAGGTCGGCGACGAGTTCACCGGTCAGCGCGTTGCGGGAGGCCGGCCGGTTGAGCCGCAGGATCAGGATCGGACCGCGCCGCTCGAACAGCAGCTCCTGCTCGCCGGTGGCATCGGTGGCCGTCGTCATCGCGGGTCTCCCACAGTCATCTCCCAGGTGCGGTCACCGCGACCGCACCTGTCCAGCTGTAGCACGTCCGGCCGGGACAGCGCTGTTCTGCGTTGCCGGCAGCGGTTCCCCCGGCGGTGTGTCAGGGTTTGCGGGCGACGGCGACGTAGCAGCTGACCTGGGCGTCGGTGAGTCCGGCGGGAACCTGGTCGTCGGGACGCCAGCGGTGCGCGACCGTCACCCCGGGGTCGAGCAGCTCGAGTCCGTCGAAGAAACGCACGAACGCGGCGTGGTCGCGCGGTGCCGCGGACACCCCCCGTGCCCGGTAGGCGCTGGCCGCCTGGTCGCGGACGGCGGGGGCGAAGTCGCCGGTGCCGTGGGAGATCGTGAGATGGCTGCCGGCGGGCAGCGCGTCCACGAGTCGGGCGACCAGCCGGTAGGGGTCGTCGCTGTCCGGCACGAAGTGCAGGATCGCGATCAGGGACAGGCTGACCGGTCGGGTCAGGTCCAGGGTGTCGCGCAGCTCGGGGGCGGCCAGGATGCTCTCGACGTCACGTAGGTCCGCGTCAAGGCAGGCGGTGCGCCCGGCGGCGGTACCGGTGAGCAGGGCCCGGGCGTGGGTGAGCACGATCGGATCGTTGTCCGCATAGACCACCCGGGCGTCGGGGGCCACGGCCTGGACGGTCTCGTGCAGGTTCGGGGAGGTCGGGATACCGGTGCCGATGTCGAGGAACTGGCGGATACCGGCCTCGGCGGCCAGATAGCGCACCGCCCGGGTCATGAACGCCCGGTTCTGCCGGGTGGCGATCCGCAGATACGGGAAACCGGCGAGGGCCTGCTCGGCGGCGTCGCGGTCGGGTGGGAAGTTGTCCTTGCCGCCGAGCAGGTAGTCGTACATCCGCGCCGAGTGCGGCTGGTCGGTGTGCAGGTTCACCGGTGGGCGCGGGGTGGCCTGCCAGGCGTGTCTGGTCCAGGCCATCGCCGACGGCGGGCCGGCCGGGTCGCCGTCGGCGATGCCCTCCGCCGCACCGTCCGCGGTGGAAACGTCGTCGTTCACCATGGTCGCGCCACCCCCAGCCCGATGATCACCTGGAAGTCCGCCGGTGCGGCGGAACCTTCCCCTGGGAGGAAAACGTACTGGGCCGGCGGTGGACGCTGGGCGACAGGTCGGCGTCGGTGCGAGGCCGGGCCGGGCGTGTCCGGGTCGGGGGGTGTTCGGGTCGGGGGGTGTTCGGGTCGGACGGTCAGGGGCCGTAGACGCGGGTGGGGGTGAGGAACACCGCGGTGCGGCGCTGCTCGAGCATCGTCCGGTCGTAGGTGGGCCAGTCGTCGTGGGTGCCACCGGCGGCCAGGAAGATCTCCCGTAGCAGCAGCCGCAGCCGTTCGGCGTCCACCCCGGGCCAGGTGTCGTTCGGGCCGACGAGCCGGGCGGTGCCCTCCACCGTCGCCCACCGCCAGCCCGAACGCACCGTCGCGCTCGCCGCCGGTCGGGCCCGCAGATGCGCGAGTTTCACCGCCCCGTAGGTCACGAACGCCACCACCCGCGGCACGGACTCCTCCAGCGGATGCGCCATGAAGGCCACGTTGACGACGGACGCCTGCACACCGCCGTCCGGTCGCCGCGTCGAGATCACGGCCAGGCCGCTTTCCGCCCGGCCAAGCTGGGCGGCATCCTCGAAGCTGGTCACGTCGTCGTTCACCCTTCGTCGCGACAGTCGGCCGGCGCCCGCAATCCCGGACGCGCCCGGTGACGTCCCTCCCGGTCGGGATCCCGTTCGGTGACGCCCCATGGTAGGTCGCCGCCGCCCTTCCGCCGCCCCGATGGGACTCATGGCCCCCCACCGGCAGGCGAGAGGAACCGCGCAGGATTGAACGGTCAGGGCGGCTCGGTCGGCTACGGTGAACGCCGCCGACGTGGGCCGATGGCGTGAGCAGTTCCAGGTACCGGACGCCACCGAACGTGACGGCGGCGAGATCCCCGGCCCACCGCCCGGCTGGCCGGACTGGGCGTGGTGGGCGGCCGAGCACTGGCCCACCTGCACCGACAGCTAATGGCCGTCACCGACCAGTCACCCCCGGGCTTCACGCCAAGATCGACGAGGACGGTGGGAGGAAACATGCGGTACGGCGAGGTCTGGTGGGCGGATTTCGGCGAGCGTCGCCTGGTCGTCCTGCTCTCGGGAGAATCGACGTGCGGGTTCCGTGCGATGCGGGTCGTCGAGCCCGCGGGCACCGACCTGGGTGACCTGGCCGTCGAGGTGGCCGTGGGCGCACCCGAGGGACTGCCCTATGAGGGCGTCCTGCGGGTCGCACTCCCACGTCCAGCTCTGATCCCCTGCACCTGGCTGGTCACGCTGACCCGGGAGGACCTGATCGAGCGGGCGGGCGTCCTGCCGACCGCGAAACTCGACGAGATCGAGGAGCTTCTGCGTCTCGGTGGACCCGTCCAGGGCCGGACATGGCCAGCCGGGGACACCGGGCCACGCGCCCCAGCAGGCGGGCAGGTACCGGGCGCTCTGGACCTGGCTGACAACCAGGACCGAGGACCGGCAGCCGAGGACCTTCGCGGACATCGATCAGCCATGCACACGAGTTCGGACATGCGCGCTCAGTGCGGCGGCTGAGCGTCCGCACCCTTCGTCAACGGTCAGTCATCTGCGGAGGAGCGCGAAACCGGGCTGGTGGTGGCGCGCAGGGTGCGCAGTTCGGCGGTGAGGTCGTCGGTCTGGCGTTCGGCGCGTTCGGCACGCAGACGGGCCTCGGCGCGGGCGTCGGCGAGCACGGTGAGGCGTTCGGCGGTGGCCTGGCGTTCGGCGTCCAGGCGGGCCTCGTACTCGGCGCGCAGACGGGCGAGGTCGGCGGCGGCGGTGGTGGTGGCGCGGTCCAGGTCGGCGGCGGCCTGCTCGCGGTGGCGCTGCAGGGCGGCGTCGGCGTCGGCGCGGGCACGGGCGGCCTCGGCGTCGGCGGCCTGACGTCCCCGCAGCGCCTCGGCGCGTTCGGTGCGGACGTCCTCGCGCAGCGCGTCGCGTTCGGCGCGTAGCTCGGCGGTGGCGCGGGCGTCGCGGTCGGCGTCGCGGCGCAGCTGGGTGAGCTCGGCCGCGGCCTGGTCACGGGCGGCGACGGCGTCGGCGACCCGGGCGTCGGCGTCGGCGTGGGCGCGGGTGATACGGGTGTCGGCGTCGGCGCGGGCGGCGTCGGTGTCGGCGCGGGCCCGCTCGGCGGCGGCGGCGATGGCCACGTCGGCGTCGGCGCGGGCGGTGTGGGCGGCGGCTTCCGCGGCGGCGACCTGGCCGGCGGCGGTGGCCAGGCGGTGTTCGGCGTCCTCGAGGGCACTCACGGCGTCGGCGGCCACCGCGTCGGCGTCGGCGCGGGCGGTCGTTGCGGCGCGGGCGGTCTGGTCGGCGCGCACGGCGCGGGCGACGGCCTCGGCGACCCGTTCCGCGGCCTCCGCCTCGGCGGCCTCGACCTGGGCCTCGGCGGCGGCGACGTCCCCGAGGGCGGACATCTGCCGGGCGAAGGCGTCCAGGGCGGTGGCGAGGTCGGTGGCGAGGGTCTGCATCCGGGCGGCGAGGTCCTCGGCACGGGCCCGACCCGCGACCAGGGTGCGGGCGGCGCCGACGGCGGGATCGCCGTGGTCACCGCCGGAAAGCCGGGTGGGATGCGTCCCGGCGGCGGCGGGACGGGCGGCGAGGTCGCGGCGGCGGCGGTAGGCCGAAAGCCGGGTGTGCGCCGGATCGTCGCAGTAGGCCGGGGGACGCCCCGGCCCGTCCGCCGGGGCGGGGGGACGGGTGCAGCCGGGGAATCCGCACCGCACCGTCGCGGCCGGTGCCGCCGCTGGGGGGTCGGTTTCGGCTCCCGTGACGGAACCCACCCGGTCGCCGGGCGCTGCGTCGAGGGACGCACCGCCGGCAGGGCTGTCGGCCTGGTCGCGCGGCGGTGTGACCGCGGGGGGTGCGCCGGGCGGAGGTTCGACGGGCGGAGGTTCGACGGCGGGACGGGGCGTCGGTGGACGGAACGGCCCGCCCGGTTCCCACGGCCCGTCCGGCTCCGACTCCGACGGTTCCTCACGTTGGCGCGGCGTTCTGGGTACCCGACTCATCCCACGTCCCCTTCCTTCATCCGACGTCCCCCACCCTACCAAACGTCATTATGTATCGGCTCGTAGGGTGATACATAACAACGTATCGTTGCGGAACGATACGTAAACGAAACGGAACGGCCCGGCGTGTCGCCGCACCGCTGACGCGCGAGAAGGGAGGGTTATCGAGCGCTAGTGGCATGGGGGTCTGGAAATCAGACCACCCTGCTTGCCGAGCAGTAAGGGTGGAAGCCGCTTGGTAGCTGGCTCCCGGAGCACCCCTTCTGATCCGGGTAGTCCCCGTTCCTCACGTCACGTAAAGGGTTCGTCCTCAGCCCCGGTTTCCGGCCCCACCTCCTGCACGAGGTCTCCACCCGGGTGGCCGCGATGGGTGGACCGCGATGGGTGGACCGTGCAGCATCGAGGGAATGCGACGGGGTACGAGCGACGCCAACCCGCGATGAGTGAGCCATGCGCCCACCCGGACCCACCGGAGCAGGCCGCTGCGCGCTACGCGGCGCTCGCCGGCCGCTACGACCAGGCGTGGGCGGACAGTCCGGTCGAGGAACTGGTCACGGCGATCGTGGCAGCAGGCCGCCTGGGTGGCGCAGATCGGATCGCCGATGTCGGCTGCGGTACCGGGCTGTACGCCCGCCGGCTCGCCGTGCGGCTACGCCCGCGGGCGGCGGTGCTCTGCGTGGACCCGTCCCCGGCGATGCTCGCCGAGTTACCGGCCGATCCCGCCCTGCGGGCGGTGTGCGCGTCGGCCGAGCAGCTCGCCGGCGTCGACCCGGCCCCGCCCGGGGCGCGACTGCCACCCGGATCCCTCGACGCCATCCTGATCAAAGAGGCGATCCATCACGTCCCAGCATCCCAGCGCGCCGCGGTGCTGGCTGGGCTTGCCGCACTGCTCGCCCCTGGCGGACGACTGCTCGTGGTGATGCTGCCGACCCGGATCGACTATCCGCTGTTCCCTGCCGCACTCGACCGCTTCGCCGCGCGGCAACCCGATCCCGAAACGGTTGTCGACGACCTGCGCGCCGCCGGCCTGGCCACCCGTCGCTGGCAGCAGGAGTTCCCCCGCCAGATCGCCGTCGACCGCTATCTGAGCATGGTCCGCGGCCGGTACATGTCCGTGCTGGCCACCTTCACCGATGCTGAACTCGACGCCGGCGTCGTCGCGATAGCCGCGGCGCACCCCGGCCCGTGGCTGCGGTTCTCCGACCGCTTCGAGTTCGTCCTGGGTACCCGTACCCCTACGCCTGCACGCCCTGCTTCCACTGGCTGACGACCCTCGGCGTCTGATGGAAGTCCGCCCCGTCGAGCCCCGGGCGCGGCCGCTCCCACCGCGAGGCCATCCGCTTCTTCGACGGCCTCGAGCTGGTGGACCCGGGCGTCGTCGTCGCGCACCGCTGGCGACCCGACGCCGCCGTGACCACGGAGCTCACCGATGGCCAGGTCAGCATGTACGGCGCGCTCGGCCGGAAACCCTGAACGGTCGCGACGCGGAGTGCGTCTCGCCGTCGGGAACCTGTAGCCGGCGCAGAGTTCGGGAGGGTGGGCGTACCGCATGCTGCGGCCGGTGTCGTCAACCCCAACCAGCTGGACCTAATCGCTGCGGCACACTTTCGTCACCTTCGCGTTGGATGCCGGCATGTCCCTGCACGAGGTCCAGGACGTCGGCGGCCACGCCCGCCCAGCCCTACCACCGCGCCCGCGACGACCTCGACCGCCACCCCGCCTACGCTCTCGCCGGCCACCTCGCCGCCTGACCCGCTGGCAGCGGATCCTGAGGCCCACCCGGCAGCATCTGACCGGCGAGGTGACACGCACCCTCGTGGGGAACGAGGAACAGCGTCGGACCCATATTCGCACCGCCGCAGCTGCCGCCCGCGACCGTCGTCTCTGACCTACCGGAAGCGGGAAGACCCGACCGCGCAGGGCGACCCCACCCCCGACCCGCCGGTGCCTGCCCACCCGCCGCCGGACGCTACGCGGCCCCGCTCAGCCCCCCGCCGGGACCACTGCTGCCTGCGCCGCGGCGACCTCGCGGGCGATCGCCTCCCCGACTCCTCGCAACCAGCGGGCGGCCTGCTCGGCGTCCGGGCGAGTCAGCGTGAACAGACGCACCAGCGGCCGGCTCGCGCCGGCGTGCCGGCCGGCGTGCAGCGCCTCGAACACCCCGCCGGCGACGGAGTCCCGCCACGCCGCCGACCGCACATCCCCTCCCGCCCGCAGTCCCGCCGTCTCACCGGCACGCTCGGTGGCCTCTGCCCATGCCACCGTCTGCGGGCTGACCGCCTCGCCGGCGGCCGCCACCCGCAGCGGCTCCGCCCACGGGCCGAGCAGGTCCGGATCCACCGGCCCCATCAGCCGATATGCCTCGCCGAACACCGCCCGGTGCAGACCCAGATGCGGCTCCTCATGGTCGACGCCGCCCAGCTGCCGATGGCAGGCGGTGGTGTGGCCGTACCAGGCGACGACGCCGGCGTCCGGGAACACCACCGACTCGCCGATTTCCACGAACCGGGTCACCAGCGCACTGACCCCCTCCCCAGCGGCGCCCCCCGCGTTCGACGTCCCGAGCCCCAGGCCCAACCGCAGCGCCTGGTGCGCGCGGAGCCAATCCTGGCCCACGAACGGCCCACCGATCCGGGTCCCCAGGCGCACCCCCACCGTCGGCCGGCTCACCCGGTGAAACCCCACCTGCGGCGACCAGCACCACGGATCACGCTGATACGACACCGGAAACTGCGGATCCTCACCCCGGGACCCGGCAAAACCGAGACACACATGGTCATCAGACATGCACCCAGTGTCGCCTCACCCGAGCCTGGGCGGACCGAAACGCCGCACCGCCAGCCAACATGGCCGCCACACTCACCAAGGTCACCTCCGTGGCGTTGTTTTCGTGCTGCTCACTACCGGCAGGCCACCCAGCGGTACAACCGCGCCCACAACAACCTCACCGGCCACCTCGCCGCCTGAGTCGCCACGGTCACGCCACCGTGGCGACGTCCGGGGGACGGGCAGTGGTCAGGGCGGCGGCCAGCGGCGCCTTCTCGCTCACCCAGCGGCTGTCCCCGGCGAGGATCCGGGTGCGGAGCTGGTCCAGAACGGCCGGCGGCGGTGCGGGGTGCGCCGCGCGCCAGGCCCGGTGAAAGCGCCGCGCCAGCGCGGGTAGCTCGCCGGCGGGGATGGCCTGGCGGGTCTGCCAGCTGGCCAGGGGCAGGAACCAGGTCGCGAACAGGTCCCGGTCCGGGACGTCCAGCTGGCTGTCGAGGTGCTCGTAGGGGATACGGGCGTGCAGAGTGTAGAGCAGGCGGGTGCCCTCATGGGCACGCAACGGCCAGCCGTAGGCCGCGATGTTCGCGGCGGCGTTGGTGGTGGTGACCATCACGACGTGTGCGGCGCCCCGGGTGCGGCCGGCGGCCAGGGCCGTGACGTGCAGTCCCGCGCGGGGATCCAGCACGAGGCCGGGTAGGCCGATCGGGCCGAGGTCGAGGCCGCGGTCGCGGCTGCGTGAGAGCAGGAGCGTGGCCGGGACGTGGCCGGCGATGCCGCGCAGGTGCGCGGCGAGGCGGCCGTGGACGTCGCCTGCGGCCAGCAGGCGCGCCGCCGACGGGCGCTGGGTGATCAGGTGGCGGTCGTGGGCGGGGCGGGTGCGCGGGTGGCCGCAGGCGCGGCAGGGCCGGTCGAGGGTGCCGACCAGGTGGCCGCAGCGGGCGCAGGTCCGCACCGTGACGTCCCGGATCTGCAGGGTTCCGGCCGACAGCGCGGTATCGATTTAGTACATCAGATATTCGTGCATCTTGTCGACGACCGAATGGTTCGACTGAAGATTCAGCTGAAATGGCGAGTCAACCCACCAGGTAAGCGTCGTCTTAAGTATCCACGTTTCTACCTCGATGGTCTTTTTTGCTATCGCATCAAACGCACCGTCGAAAATACTCTCGGCCGCATCTTTCGCTTCCTTGTGGATGCAGCCGACGACGAATCCACCACCGCAGGTCAGCGGAATTGAAGGCATGATCAGTAGCCTGGTAGAAGGATGAATCCAGCAGTGCCTGGAACCGTCTCCCCGGTGCCTCCCCAGGAGCCGTTCGGAGGCGCAACAAGCCGCCAGTCCCCGTCGATCCAGTGCACCTCGCCTGATGCCGCCGCGTACTCTTGGCTGCCACCGTCGCCAACATTACTCGCCAGCCATCGCACCTGGGCCACCTCGGGGGAATAGGAAACAAGCTGAAATCCAGCGACGTGCCCCACGGCGGTAGGTACCAGCTGTCCCGGGGGAGGAAGGTCGGGGCGGCCGTAGCGACGCGCGTTCTTCATCATCTGCGTCTTCCAGGTGCCGATTACCTGGTTATTGATCGTTGGCTCCCACATCGGCTCGCCGAGATCCCAGTTGGTCCTGGCCACGATATTCATCGTGGCCATCACTGCGCCCTGCGGGGAATGCGCGAACCCGGTCGCCAATGTCCCCCGCTCGGTAAGGTGGAACGGGCCCGCCGACGCCGAGCGCGGCACCCGCTGCCCGCCGGGGATCTCGTAGAACGAGTAGTCGTCGACCCACGACGCCGGCGGTGAGCTGCCCGATCCTGCCCGGCTCGACGTGGCCGGCGCGGGCGCGGCTTGGCTGCCGCTCGTGCTTCCGCTGCGCCCGAGCAGGACTCCGACCGCCACCAGCAGCACCGCCACCAGCAGGCCGCCCATCACCAACCCGGCTCGGCGGCTCATGCGAACTGCGTCACGATCGACGACGCCAGGATCACCGGCGACACTCCGGCCAGCGCCCACGGCACCCCGGCCGCGCCGTCCGCGCTCAGTGAATGCCGGTTACGCTGGCCGGCCGCCATCATCGCCCCGCAGACGATCAGCCCGCCGACCCCGGCGGCCATCCCGCCGTACCGCAACCAGCCCAGGAACAACTTCACCTTCTCCTGCACCTTCTCGGGGGGATCTCCTCCTGGCTCCGGCACGGTCACCGCCACGATCAGCCGCCAACTCGCCTGGAACACCAGTCCGCTGAACGTATTCATCCCCGTCTCCTGTTCTGGCGCCCGTCCAGCGCCCGGTCCAGGGCCGCCAGCGCGTCCGTGACCTTCCGCGGCACCGCGGCGACCTCCAGTGGATCATCGACATATCGCCAGGCCGGCACATACGGCACGCGCACCACCGCGTCCACGTAGTCGGCCAACAGCCGTATCCGGCCGCGGACCGCGCGTGGTACCGGCCACGGCCCGTCGGCTACCACCACCAGCGCGGCGACCGCGACCCCCGCCTCGACCGCGCCGCCCACCCGGTCCACCGCGGCGCGCAGCCCCGCCGCCGTCCCCCGGGCCACCAGCACCAGTGGCACCGCCCCCCAGCGCGCCCGGTAACCGGCCCAGTCCCGGGTCACCGCCAGATCCATCACCGGCCGTGGCGAGAGCAGACCCACCAGCGTCGACACCCCCACCCCACCCGCGGCCCCCGCCGCCGCCACCAGATCCCCCCTGACCCGCGCCACCACCCCACCCGTGGCCGGCACGAACGGCACACCCCCACCCGCAGGCGACACCAGCACATAGTCACTGTCAGCGACCTGATGCGACCAGGAGTCAGCAGTTCTGTCACTGTGGGGAGCCATCACCACGATCTCGCTCCCGTCTCCGTCGCCCGTAGAGATGATCCGTGCACGCATCGCCTGCACTTGCATACGCTTGACCACACAGCGTCTACACGTCAACCCATTTAGACGAATTTGTGGATGTGGCGTGCTGGTGACGCGCGATGCGCTGTGGCCCCGCACGCCGGCCGTCCCGAGGCGCGGAACCCGCGGACCAGGACCCAGCTCGCCGGCGTCCACCGCGGGGGCCGGACCAGCCCTCGGAGGTTTCCACGCCCGAGGGCGACCGTGCAGTCCACGAACCCGGCGCTATCCCGTCGGATGTCCCGCACCCCAGGCGGCGTGTTCCCGGCGGAGACCCGGCACCGGTCAGCTGCTGGTCGTGGTGCTGGCGGTCCGGGCACACAACCCGGCGTCAACCTGGCGGGAACCCGGCAACACCGCCGGCCGCTGGCTGCCACCATCAGGTCCGGGCAGCGTTATCCCGCCCGTATGAGCTCGCCCTCAGGAGAGCGCCGCATGAGCGACCTTGACCCCGCACGCCTCGGCCGTCTGCTGGCCCGCGCCTACCGGCCGGGGATCGCTTTGCCCACCGACCTGCTCGACCAGCCCGAGCTGCTGGACCTGCTCGCCCCGGGGCGCCCCCACGGGGACGGGGAGCATCCGGTGTACCGGGCGCAGCGGGCACATCGGCTCCTCGTGTCCGCTGTCGCCTCGCTGCGTTCCCCGCACTGCGACGTGCTGCGGGCGCTGCTCGACCTCGAGGCGCCACCCGCCGGCCGCCGGATCACGCTGAACCTCACCGAACGCCGAGAACGCGCCGGAACCTACTTCAACGTCGCCGGTGACACCTTCCGGCGTCACCACGAACCTCGCCACACCCAGGCCCTGGCCGCGGAGATCTACAGCCGGCTCAAAGCCGCCGCCGACACCGCGCGACCCGTGCCGCCGGCGGCGCGGGAAGGCGGAGACGAGCTGACGATCCCCACACGAGAAGGGGCACCGCGGTCCTCACCGCCCGCCGCGTCCACCTTCACACCCAGGCCGTATGCCTGACCCCGCGGCGGGGGATAACCGCTTGGACCCGCCGGTTTTCCACAGCCTGCCCTCAGATGATGGTCACCAGCCGCTTCGTGTCGGTACCGTCCACCCGCACCGGCCGCGGTCCTGGCCCTCGCGACGAGGGCCACCCGGCCCTGACACGAGGAGACCCTCATGATCGAGGTGAAGGGATGGCAGGCCGCGGCGGACCTGCGCGTCCACCAGCGGGTCGCCGCGTTGGACGCGGTGATGGACCGCCTGGTGTTCGCGGCCGCCGGCATGCTGTGCCCGCCGGCGTCGCGGGACATCGCGGTGCACAGCGCACTGGTCGACCTCGACCAGGCCATCGCCGAGCTCGAGGCCGCCGGCATCACGGTCCCCCCGGTCGCAAGCGGCCTCGCGGCGGGGCAGCAGGTGCAGACAGCCCAGCTGCGTCCGCTGCTGGACACGGCCGCGGACGCCTTGGCGCACCTGACCGGCGCGGCACCGACCGCGGCGGCGTTGGCGTGCGCGCGGGCGGCCGGATACCTGCAACTCGCCCGGGCGAGCCTCGATGGCTGAGGGCCCGCTGACCTACGGCGCGACCAGCCTGGCCACCGCCGCCATCCACCAGCGGCGCCAGCAACCCGCCGCCGGCCTCACCCCGGACATCGAGACCCTGTACACCCTCGGCGAGAGCGCTCTCGCCATCCAGGACATCGAACAGCAGGCCGGCGGCGCACCAAAGGAATACGGGGCTCTGCGGCGCACGATCTACGCAGCCCGCTACTTGTCCGACCCGGCGTACCGGCGCAAGATCTCCCGGCAGCTCAACAAGGGCGAGTCGCTGCACGCGTTGAAGCGGGATCTGCTCTACGCCCACGAGGGCACCATCCGCGCCCGCCACCTCGAAGCCCAGACCGAACAGGCGTGGTGCCTGACCCTGGTCACCAACGCCGTGGTGGCCTGGACAACCGGGTACTACGGTCTCGCGGTTGACTCGATGCGCGCGGCTGGCCGGCGCGTCGACGACGAGGTGCTCATGCACATCTCTCCCGCTCACAGCGGGAACATCAACTTCTTCGGCGCGATCGAGGTGGACATCGAGGGCGAACTGGCGCAGCTCGGGCCGACCGGTTACCGGCCACTACGCGTCCTCGACACCCTGTTCTGACCACGTCAGGCCGCGACCGCGACAGCCGGCCGAGCCCAACATCCCGACAGGCCCGTCGATCCCGACGTAGGTGTCCCAGTCCATGGGCCTACTCGGCGCGTTGCGCGGCACGCAGGACGGTCAGGTAGCGGCGTGGTGCTCGGTCGCCCATCCGGGTGCGGATGCGTTCGGCGATGGCGTCGAGCAGGGTCTCGCGGACGTCGTGGTCGAGCTTTCGATAGATCGAGTGCGTGCGGAGAAGGTCGGCGAAGCCGGCCCCGTCGAACCACTGGACGGTCGGGTACCAGCGTACGGTCGTCGGGCCGAACATCGCGCCGGGATCGTGGGCCAGTCCCCAGCCCTCGGTGGTGCGCACGTCGTCTTCCAGCGGCGGATGCCCCCAATCGGGGTTCCCGGGGGACAGCCGTTCGTGCAGGTCGGCGGTCTCGGCGTACACCTCCGGCTCCCCCAGGCGACGGACGACGATGTGGCCGAGCAGCGCCATCCACCCTCCGGGCCGGAGCACCTCGTGCGCGCGCCGCCAGCCGATCGACGGGTCGACCCAGTGCCACGACGACGCGGCTACCAGGACATCGAAACGCCGACCGCGGTCCTCCCAGTCCTCGAACCTCGACGTCTCGACCTCGACCGTACGGACGGCGGTGAGTCGCCGGCGGGCGAGTGTGGCCATCTCCGCGCCGGGTTCGACGGCGGTCACCGGGCAGCCCAGCGCGGCCAGGCCGCGTGTTGGGCAGGCTGCCAGCGCGGCACGACAGCCGCCTTGCGATCATGGCCACATGCCGACTGGGGTGATCCTCATCAACTGCCTTCCCGGGTCCGGCAAGAGCACGCTTGCCGCAGCCTTGGCGGCCGAGCTGCGGAATCGTCGGCGATGCGGTGCCCGCGGCCAGGCTCGGAGCGATCGCGATGGACGTGCTGTGGTCCGTCGCCGCGGCCATGGACGGTCACGCGCTGCTGGATTCCTGGTGGTTCCGCCCCCGAGATCTGGAGTTCGCGGTCGAAGGGTTGGCCCGCTGCGGACACCCTCCGGTAACTGAGGTCTGGTGCGACGTCCCGCCCGCGGTGGCTCGGCAGCGCTACAAAGCACGACGCCGACATGCCGTCTACGAGGACGCTCGTCACCTGAGCCGCTCATGGGCTGTCTGGGCCGCCGATCCGCAGCCGCTGGGAATCGGCCCAGTGATCCGCGTGGACACCACGTCGCGGGTAGACGTTGAGCAGCTCGCCGCAGCCGTGACGAAGCAGCCCGGTCCGTCGGCGTAGCCCCGTCGACATAGCCGATCTTCCTGACCGGTGGCAACAGGTGACGGGCGCCCGCGAGGACCTCGAACCCCGATCCGGGACGTCACGGGAAGCGGTCCGCGCGACCTCGTCGATCCATGAGCTGCTGGCGGATCTGGCGCTCGAGGGCACCGCGGGCACCGTCGTCGATCTCGGCGCGGGGAAAGGCCCCACCCTCGCCGAGATCGCACGCCGAAGCCCCGACAGTGCGCTGACCGCGCTGGACGTGGACGAGTCCGCGCTGGCCCAGCTGGCCCTGCGCCTTCCCGAGGCACGGATCGTCCGCCATGACCTGGCCGACCCACTGCCACTGCCCGACGCCGGCATCGACGTCGTGGTCTCCCACAACACCCTCGAGTGTCTGACCGAACCGGCCGCGCTGGTCGCCGACATCGCCCGGGTGCTGCGACCAGGCGGGCGGGCGGTGCTCGGCCACACCGACTTCGAGACGATCGCCGTGACGGTCGACGACCGTGACCTCGCCCGCCGCGTCCTGCTCACCTACGCGGAACTACCGGTCCCCTACCAGCACATGGCAGCCGCCGACCCGCAGACCGGCCGCCGCCTGCCCGGCCTCATCCGCCGCAGCCCGCTGCACCTGGAAGCCGTACACGCTCACACCACAGTCGTCGCGACGCTCCCCGAGGCGATGGACCTGCGCCTACGGGAAGTCCACACCGCCGTGCGGCGCAGCACCGAACGCGGCCTGGGACACGTCACCACCAAGGAGACCGATGCCTGGCTGGACCAGCTGCACGCCGCGGAAACCACCGGGGACTTCCTCTTCAGCGAAACAGCCTTCGTCGTGACAGCCTCCCGACCCACCTGACCGACGAACACGCACCGTCACCGCCAGGTGGGGCCAAAACACGTTCCTTAACCCATCCGCGAAGATCCACAAGTGGGGCCAGAACTCAAGAGCTGCTCGATAACCTCGTCGCAACACTCGGCCTCCCGCCTGTTGCGATCACCGCCTGAATCCGCCATTGGGGAGATCGGCCGGATCCACGATCTGGAGGTCACCGACGCCGAGCGGCGGCTTGGCGTCCTACGCCCGCACGACCTGCGGCACACGTTCGGCTACCAACTGTTGCGGGAGTCCGGGCACAACCGCGCCGAGCTCGAGCGCCGACTCGGGCACGCCAACGACCGCTACCTGCGGCTCTACACCAACCCGCCCAACGACGTCGCCGCCAGCTGGGTCGAGAACCTGTAACCACCGCCAGCCATATCCGCCCGATTCTCGGCGGATACTCCGGCGACCCCCACCCGACGCGACGCCTGCATCGCCGCTGACGCCGTCATCCTGCTCGCGAACATGCTTCGCCGCCTCGACGACTGACGCCAACTAGATCATCGCTACCGCCAACGGCTGCACGGATCCTCCTCGGACCCCAGCTTCAGCCGGACCGGCGACAGCCGCAGCAGCACGAGGTCGTCGAGCGGCTCGTCCTCCCCCCTGATCGATACGCCCGAGACTGTCTCGACCAACGGAGCTACGCTGGTCACGGTGTGTCATATCAGCCGAGGGGTTCGGCCGCTCGGTCTATCTGATCGATCTGAGCAGGATCGGGACGGGGCTGGTCTGCGCGGCCGGGGAATCGGCGAAGCCCGGAAGATCGATTCCTCGTGGTGGCGTCGAGAAGACGCCCAGCAGGAAGCGGTCGGGTCGCACGACGGCGACCCGCGTCGCGCTGACCCGTGGTGGCCTGGGGGCGCTGCCTGTGCCCGGCCTCCCGCGGCCCAGGTGACCCAGGTGACCCAGGCCACTCGCGTGGCCCGCGTGATGTGGGTGGGAGTGGGTCAGTAGGCGTATCAGGGTGCCGTCCAGATCCTCGAGTGCCGGACAGGTCACCCCGGCGAGGATATGCAGATCACCTGGTGCCACGACGGCGAGTGTGGTGGCGGCGCGCCGATCCGCCCAGGCACGTGCCATGGGATCCAGTCCGGCGACGGGGTCGGCGCCCAGGCCGATCAGGGTCCACGCGTCGGTCAGGAGATCGTCGAGCCGGCGGAGGTGGCCGTCGAGGGTGCGCAGGCGTGGGTTGGGCAGCACGACGCCGGCACCGGGCAGCGGACCGGCGATCCGCCCGGGCAGGCGGGGACGCTGATGGGTGACACCGCCACGCAACGCCTGGCGTAGACCCGGGGTGCGGTCGAGGGTGAACAGGATCGTGCGGGTGAGCCGGGACAGGGTCGGGTTGGTCGTCTGCACGAGGCGGCCGATCCGCAGCGCTCCGGCGATCACCGTTTCGACGTGGCGGCGTCGTTCCCGTTCGTAGCCGTCGAGCAGGTCGTCGCCGGCGAGGCCGCGCAGGATCTCCTCGAGTCGCCAGGCCAGGGCGGCGGCGTCGCGGATGCCCGCCCCCAGGCCCTGGCCGCTGAAAGGGGGCATGCTGTGGGCCGCGTCGCCGGCGAGCAGCACGTGTCCCTGGCGCCAGCGATCGGCGGTGCGGGCCTGGAAGGTGAACACGGCCGTGCGGGTGATCTGGACCTGGTCCGGGTCGACCCAGGGACGCAGCAGGGCGCGCACGCTGGCGGGTGTCGTCATCTGCTGCGGATCCTCGTCGGGCAGCAGCATCCACTCCCACCGGTGCCCTCCGGGTGTGGGTATGGTGACCGACGGGCGCTGCGGATCGCAGCTGAACGCGAAATAGGGCAGGTGCGCCAGCGGCGCCGGGGTGGCGACGTCGACGACGAGCCAGCGTTGCGCGAAGGTCGTTCCCCCGTAGCCGATGCCGAGCATGCGTCGCACGGGGCTGGAGGCACCGTCGCAGCCGACGACCCAGCGGGCGCGTAGCCGGGCACCGTCGTCGAGTTCGACGGTCACGGCATCCTCGTGGTGGGCCGGGTTGTCCCGGCCGGCCGCGGGGGGCTGGTGCAGGGCGGTGACGGCGCGGCCACGATGGACCTGGACCGTCGGCAGGGTGGCGATGCCCGCGCGCAGATCCCGTTCGAAGGTGGGCTGGTGGAAGAAGGCGGCGACGGGCATGCCCAGGTCGCTCTCGCCAAGACCCAGCTCGAGCAGGACCCGCCGGCCCGGACCGAGGATCATCTGACGCCCACCGGCGTGGACGTGGTCGAGCAGGCCGGCCAGCCCCGGCAGCCGCACGAGCAGGCGAAGGATCTCCTCGTCGACGCCCACCGCACGCGGCAGCGGCGTGGGCTCGTGGCGCGGTTCGACGACGGCCACCGACAGTCCGCGTCCGCCGAGCAGTGCTGCCAGTACCGCGCCGACGGGCCCGTAGCCCGCGATCAGCACGTCGACCTCCGGATCGCCGGACGCTCCGGCCACCCGCGGTGGTGGCAGCGAGGGTGCGGACCGCACGGGCATCAGCACCTGGACGTCATCGTCCACAGGTTCGTTTCCCTTCCGATTACCGTTCTACGAGCCGACCCGTGACGGAACGTAGAAAATCTCGGTGCGTTATGCAACGCTCGGCTGCGCTGCGTGGCGGATTTCCCTCGGTGAACCGGGAGCGCTCGCTGTCGCCGCCCACCGCCGGCTCGCCGATGAGCGGGGCCTGACGTGGCGCGCGGGATCCACCATTGGGTACCCGCGCCGACCGGCGCAGACGCGGCGTCGGGCGAGCGCTGATGGCCGCGGCGCAACAGCACCCAGGACACCGCGGGCGGGACGTTCTGCGATCGAGCTTCCCACGGCCGGTCTCCTGCCCGTGTTCCCTGCGTCTGGCGAGACCGCGGCGCCGCACCGTTCCCGCGAGCCAGCCGCGGCGCCCGTGGCATCGGCTCGCACATGAGAACACGGGAAGCTCTCGGCACCGTCGCCAGACGGGCCCGTCGGGTCGTTCAGGCCCGGCGGTCGTGGAAGGTGCGGCGCAGGTCACCGATCCAGGCGTCGGGGTTCTCCCAGGGGATGAAGTGGCCGCCGTGGTCATGGGCGTTGACGTTGACATGGTTGAACCAGGCGGCCTGCGGGCCGCTGGTGAACGCCCGGATCCGCTCGTGGGCGGTGTGGATGCCGGGCGGGTTCTCGTAGGTGACGAAGGTGAGGCCGACCGGGGCTTCCACGGCCGGGGTGCGCTCGTGTGACGGGGTCCAGGGATAACGGTTGGCGTTGGCGTAGTAGCGCATCGAGGTGGCGATGGCGTTGTTCACCCAGTAGATCGTGGCGTGGGTGAGCAGGTCGTCCCGGGTGAACACGGACTCGAGGTCGCCGCCGTTGTCGCTCCAGGCGTTCCAGCGTTCCAGCAGCCAGGCGAGCAGCCCGGCGGGTGAGTCGGCCAGGCCGTGGGCCAGGGTGGCGCCGTCGAGGGAGTGCACGGCCAGATGCGACGCCCAGCGGCGGTCCTGTTCGAGAACGCGGGCGCGCACCTCGGCGGGCTGGTCGTCGGACAGGGGCCGGTTGCGGGCGAAGTCCCAGGCGCGGGGGCCGGTGAAGAAATCCAGTGGCAGCCCGGAGCCGATGTGGATGCCGTACAGCGAGCCTGCGTACTTGTGGCCGAGCTGGCTGGTGACGAGCGCGCCGATGTCGCAGCCGCCGGCGGCGTACTTCTCGTATCCCAGGGTGTCGGTCATCAGGGTGTGCCAGAGGTCGGCGACCTTCCAGAAGTTGATGTCGGGAAAGCCGGTGAGCGGGCCGGGGAACCCGAAACCGGGCAGGGACGCCACGATCACGTCGAACGCGTCGGCGGGGTCGCCGCCGAACGCGCCCGGGTCGGCGAGCGGGTCGATCACCTTCGACCAGTGCCAGAACGTCCACGGCCAGCCGTGGGTGAGGATCAGCGGAATCGGCCGGGGACCCCGGCCGGGTTTGTGTAGGAAGTGCACCGGAACACCGGCGACGTGCACCTGGTAGTGCTCGTAGGCGTTGAGGGCGGCTTCGGCCCTGCGCCAGTCGTAGCCACCCTGCCAGTAGGCGACCAGGTCGCGCAGACAGCTCGCCGGGACGCCGTAGGACCAGTCCTCGTTCCCCTCGTCCACCGGCGCACGCGTCAGCGCGAGGCGGGCCCGCAGGTCCTTGAGGACGTCGTCGGACACGTGGATCGGGGTGGGTTCCAGGGGAAAGGCACGCGGGGTGGTGGTCATGGCGTCATTCTTGACCCCCGAGGTGACGAGGTCACCGCCCCCGGCGGTCGGCACCGGGAGCCGACGACGAGCGCCCGCGCGCCGACCGCGCGGCGATGGTGCGGGGGCTGCTGTATCCCGCACCATCGCCGCCGAGGTCACTTGCCGATGTTGCGGCTCCACAGTTCTCGGTATCGCACGGCGGACTTGGGGTTGAGGAAGACGCAGGTCGAGGTCGGGGCGGCGTTCAGGTTCGAGCCGACGTTACCCGGAGAGCAGACGTTGAAGTACATCTCGTCGAGGAACGTCCCCCCGCCGGCCCTGGCGCGGAACCAGTCGTACATCCAGCTGATGAAATCGGGGTTGTCTCCTCCGCCGTTCGCGCCGGCGCCCGAGGCGACTCCCCATTCACCGACTCCGAACTGCTTGCCATGGCTGCGGGCGAAGTTGTAGAGCCAGGTGATACCGCCCTGGGCGTTCGCCTGCGAGGTGAAATCGGCGTAGGTGCGCGAGGCGGGGTAGTTGTCGTAGTTGTCGAGACCGACAACGTCGACCCATGCGTCGCCGGGGTAGATGTCCAGCGGGTTGTGGCTCGGTGGGTTCTGGGAGTAGTGGGCGTTGATGGTCCAGGAGATGGACGGGTCCGGGGTCGTCGTCGATCTGATCGCGGTGACGATGTGGCGCCAGCAGTTGATGTAGGCCGTGGCGTCGGTCGCGGACCACTCGTACCAGTTGCCGTTGGCCTCCCAGGCGAGGCGGATGATGGAGTTCTGCCGCCCGGTGGTGTTGAGGGTGTTGCCGAAGGTGCGCCAGTAGGAGTC
>NZ_JALKFW010000162.1:0-50408 GCF_023243055.1 Frankia sp. AgPm24
AAGTTCCGCACAGCCTGGTCGAAATCCCGCAACGCCTGCTGCTGGATGGTCTGCGACCCGGCTTTCAACCAGTCGAAACCCGCTCGCGCGTCGGTCAACTGCCGGCAGCGTTCCAGATGCGTCGGCGGCTTTCCCCGATAGCGGTTCCACCACGACTGCTGCTCGACTGCCAGGTTCCACACATACCGCGCATGCCCGCAGTGCTCTTCGAGTCCGACGCCCTGCCCGGACGTCGGAGAGAGACGGTAACGGGACATGCTTCTATGCTACCGAAAGGATTCGCTCATGCGTTCCAGCGTGGGGCGCCGTTTCCTCCCCGGCCTGAAGGCCAAGGTATCCACGGCGCAAATCCGATGACCGGCGCGAACATCAACGTCGACGGCGGCAGCGACTTCTGACCCGCGCCGAACCACCGGCGCCACCCGCCAGATCCGTGCTCCAGGCCCGTCCACATCTGTGGCTCGCACCCGTCCACACCCGTAGCTTGCACCCCTCCAGATCTGTGACTCGGGGCCGTCCAGATCCGTGGTTCGAGTAGCCTGGCGGCCATGGATGCACGGCTGCACGGGCTGGTGCCGCGACGGCTGGGGCCGATTGTCGCGAGCCGGATGACCGACGAGCCGGTGGTGCTCCTACAGGGGCCCCGCTCGGTGGGGAAGTCGACCCTGCTGCGCAGCCTCGCCGACGACATCGGCGCGGAGCTGGTCGACCTCGACGATGTGGCCGTGCGCGACGCGGCGGCCAGGGACCCCGCGCTGTTCGTCTCGGGCACCCGACCGATCTGTATCGACGAGTACCAGCACGTTCCGATCATCCTCGACGCCATCAAGGCCGAGCTCAACCGGGACGGCCGGCCCGGCCGGTTCGTCCTGACCGGCTCGGCCCGCCACGACGCCCTGCCCCGGGCCGCGCAGGCGCTCACCGGCCGCCTGCACCGGCTACCGGTCTACCCACTGTCGCAGGGTGAGCTGCGCGGGGTCCGCGAGCATCTGCTCGACGACCTGTTCACCGACCCGGGCGCCACCGTGGCCGCGGCAGCGGCCCGGCCATCGGTGACGACCCGCGAGCAGTACATCGACACCGTCACCATGGGCGGGTTCCCCTCGGTGCTTGTGCGCGCCTCCCTCGCCTCGCGTAACCGCTGGTTCGACGACTACGTCAGTCTCAGCCTCGAACGCGACGTGGCGGGCCTACGCCGGCTCCGTCAGGCCGCCGCGCTGCCGGGCCTGCTCGCACGGCTGGCCGGCCAGACCGCGCAGATCCTCAACATCACCCGAGCGGCGTCCGACGTCCGACTCGACGAGTCGACCGCGCACAGCTATGTGCGCCTGCTCGAAGCGGTGTTCCTGCTCTACCGGCTATCCGCCTGGGGCACCACGCTCACCGCGCGATCCGCTTCCTCGCCGAAACTCCACGTCCTGGACTCCGGGGTCGCGGCCCGGTTGCTGCGGCTCACCCCGCAGAAACTGGCGGCCCGCAGCCCGACCGCGCTGACCGAGTTCGGCCATCTGCTCGAGACGTTCGTCGTCACGGAACTACTCAAACAGGCATCCTGGGCGGACTGGTTCGGCGGAGCCGGCCACTGGCGCACCCGCGGCGGGGACGAGGTCGACCTGGTGATCGAACGGGACGACGGGGCGATCGTCGCGTTCGAGATCAAGGCCGCCGGCCGGGTACCCGGTGACGATCTCGCCCCTCTGCGCAGACTCCGCGACACCGTCGGCGACGCCTTCCTCGCCGGTGTCGCGCTCTACCTCGGCGCGCGTTCCTACACCTACGAGGACCGCCTGCACGTCCTACCCGTCGACACCCTCTGGGCCCCCTGAACCGCTCTGGACCCCCTGAACCGGCGCTGGGTCCCCTGGCCCCTGGCTGGTCACCTGGAACGGTCGGCGACGACCTCCTCGCGGGTGTGCAGGGAGGCGAGGTCGGCGGCGGCGCGGCCCGACGCCCAGCCCTCCCCGTCACTGGCCCGGATGGAACGGGAGGTGATCCTGGGGAACATCGCCGTGGTCGCCGCCTGGACGGAGTCGGTGCGGGCGGCGAGCACCGGCAGCAGTCGGCTGTTACCGGCCTCGGCCACGGCCTCGTCGCGGACCTGCTCGGACGCGGCCCGTAGACGCTCGCCGATGCGCATCGCGAACGACGCGAGGAACGACTGGCGAAACGAGCGGGTGCGGGATCGTCCGATGCGGTCCTGGCGGGAGCCGGCCCTGGTCATCGCCGTGGTCGCCTGCAGCAGCAGCGACGTGTAGAGCAGTTCGACGGCGTCCAGATCGGGTTCGAACCCGATCACCGTGGAGTGGCCGAGGTGCTTCGACCACACCGTGCGGCAGCGGTTCGCGTCGGCGACCACGTCCAGCAGGGTGGCCTTGGCCATCTCGTAGGGGTTGTCGATGCCGACCCGGCGCCCGGACGGCTGCTCCCGTGAGCCCTGGCCGGCGGCGAGCAGCGCCTCGTCGATGCTGTGGCGGGCCATGAGCTGCTGGGCCTTGGCGGTCAGCGCCTCGGCCTCGTCGGTGAACTCGGTCGACTCGGCCTTCGCCAACAGCGCGCGGACCTTGTCCAGGATGCGCGTGTCGGCGCCTTCACCGGTACTCGCCGCGGCGTTGCCCGCCGGCCCGGGGCCGCTACCGGGGCCGCTGCCGCGCGACGAGGTCTCCCGCCGTGCGGTGCCCGGTGGTGGGCCGAGCATCTCCACCTCGGGCAGCAGGTGCAGCGCCCGGAGCAGTTCGATGGCGTCGCTGAGGACCATGACCCGCACGCGTCCCTCCCGCTCGCCCCAGGCGTCCAGCCACTGGTCGTCGTGTTCCCACCAGACGTGGGCGCCGAGGCTGCTCAGCTGGGCCGGCCACCGCTCGTCGACGGTCGCCGGGGCGTAACGGCGCAGCTGGCCGGCGATCGCGTCGAGCACCAGCCGGACGTGGCGCTGGTCGCTCTGGCGGCCGACGATCCGGTGCAGGTCCACCGGCTGCCAGCCGCGCCGCCAGAGGCCCTCCAGGGCGCGGTCGAACCAGCCGACCAGCGCCTTGTTGACGGTCCGACGCCCGCTGGGCCCGTTCGGCGGGTCCGCCAGGGCGCTCAGGAACGCCATGAACGACTCGTCGTCCTCGGCGAGCAGCGCCGTCAGCGCATCGGAGATGATCTTCTCGGTGAGTTCGGCCAGCGACTCCCGCGGCGGCACCGGCGGCCCGAAGGGCCCTGCCTGCCCGAACGGACCCGGCTGCCCGAACGGACCCGGCTGCCCAGACGGACCCGGTTTGGTCCCAGCGTTGCGGGCCCGGTTCGCGCGCGCCTTTTCCTTGGCCTTACGTCGTTCCCGGCTCTGGCTGCCCACACGTCTCTCCCGCCGATCGACCCTGCGACCGCCAAGTATCGCAACCCGCCCAGGGCGCCGGAGAACCGACCAGCGGCCAGCACCCGGGTTTACATGTGGTCTCGGCGTCAGGGCACCACCGTCGCACCGACGGACGACCACGACCCCCACCGGGACGCCCTACCCGTCAGCAGTCAGCAGTCAGCAGCAGTCCGAAGCAGTCGGCCGGCAGCGGCTGGTACCGGGGTGCCCAGCGCGCCGTCCACGAACATTCGCCGACAGCGCACTAACCGCCCGGGCGGACCGGGACCGGGACCGGGGCACCAGCAGCCGGAGCCTGGGGGCCGAACAGGGCAGCACGTACGGCGGCGAGGTCGGTCAGCCCGGGGAGCACGGCACTGGCACCGGCCGCCGTGAGCTCCGCCAGGCTGGTCGTGCCGGAGGCGACGCCGACCGCGCGCACACCCACGTCGAGGGCGCCGCGCACGTCGTGGACGGTGTCGCCCACCACGATCACCCGGGCCGGGTCGAAGGTTGTCGCGTGGGCGGCCTCGGCCCGTCCGATGGCACGGCGCACCAGATCGGCCCGGTCGGCGCTGACATCCCCGTAGCCACCCAGATCAAGATCGAGATGCTGGGTGAAGCCGAACACGGCCAGTTTGATCTCGGCGACGGGACGGACGTTACCGGTCACCACCGTCTGCACCACCCCGTCGGCGGCCAGGTCCGCGAGGGTTTCCCGGGCCGCGGGCAGGGCTCGCCCGCGCCGGCGCATCTCCGCGCGCAGGGCAGCCGCGGCCAGCGCCATCTCGGCGTAGAACGTGGCCAGCAACGGCGTGACGTCACTGATACCGGAGCGTCGCAGCGTCTCGGTGACGCTCGCCCGTTCGGTTCGGCCGGTCAGGTCCACCTCGATGTCCAGCGGACGCCCGACGACCCGCTCGAACGCCCGGACGTACAGCTCCCGGCTGATCCCACCGGCGTTGAGCAGGGTTCGGTCGATGTCCCACAGGACGAGCGCGGGCGCAGGCATGCCCCGATGCTCCCATGCGGTGGCCGCCCGCCGCCCCGCTCGACGGGACGTGAGTCAATGCCGCACCGCCGCCGATCATCGCCGTGTCGGCGCCGACTGGCTGATCACTGCCACCGGCGCCGAGAATGTCGGACCCGCTCGCTAGGCTCAGCCGCGCCGGATCATGAGGGTTTTGGATCATGAGAACTCACAGCAACCTGTACAGGGGGTGCGACAGTGGCGCGAGAGGTCATCTCCATCGTCAACGTGTGGTGCGACAACAGCGGGCGTCATCCGCATGAGCGGGCCGCGGCCACCTCGAACGCGGCCTTCGCGTTCGACGGTCAGCTCGTACGGCTCGACCTGTGCGCCGAGTGCCGCGACGAACTGTCGTCCGTGCTCGGTGAGTACGCCGAGTTCGGCGAGGCGACCCCACTCGCCCGCGGCGCCCGCATCGACACCGCCTGGGCCGCGATCGAGGAGAACGACGCGGCGAACGCCCCCGAGGCGGCCTCGACCGTCGCCGCAGCGTCCGCCCCGCGTAAACGGAAGCCGGCGGTGGCCGCTGGGGAGCAGGCCCGGCGGCCACATCAGGTCGCCTCCACCAACGAGGTCCGCGCCTGGCTGCGCGATCACGCCGGCGAGTACGACGCCCCCGTCCCGTCCCGCGGTGCGCGCCTGTCCGCCGACCAGAAGGCCGCCTTCGACACGGCCCACGGCTGGGCCCAGACCGACGGCACCTGGCAGCCCGTCGACCCGTCCGACGGTGGCGCGCCCGCGCGGACCGGGCCCGTGCCCACCGAGGCCGCAGGTGCCACCGACGCGCCATCCGACGCCGCGCCGATGGCCGCCGATCTCGCCCACGCATGATCTGCGGCTGCTGGATATCGGCGCACCCGCCACGCCGATATCCAGGTGCCGTCCTTGCGCGCCGGGCATAGTACTGACACATGACATGTGACATTCCGCCCGGGATGCACACCCGTGAGCCGCGGGAGGGCGACCACCCGCGGGTGCTCGCGGTACTGGACCACTGGTGGGAAGGCCTGAAGGGGCCGGCTGGCGCACAGGAACGCCGGCTGCTCCTGCCCCGCTACCTCTTCCAGCACTTCACCCCGAGCAGCCGCCTCGTCGAGTCGGACGACGGGGAGCTGCTCGCGTTCCTGATCGGTTTCCTGTCGCAGACGGACCCGGCCAGCGCCTACATCCACTTCGTCGGAGTCGCGCCCACCGCCCGTCGCGGCGGCCTCGGCACCCACCTCTACCGCTGTTTCTTCGCGCACGCCGCAGCCCACCAGCGGCGCTGGATACACGCGATCACCAGCCCCGAGAACACCCGTTCCGTCGCCTTCCACACCAGTCACGGATTCACCCTCGTCCCTGGCGACAGCACGAAAAACGGGACACCGATCCATTCCGACCACGACGGCCCCGACACACCCCGCGTCGTCTTCACGAAAGACCTTCACAAAGACCAGATCCCACCCGCCTGAGCACCAGCGGTATTCAATCCGCGTCGCTTTCCGCGATCCCGACCCTGCCAGGCTGTAGCCGGAATACGGACACATCACCAGCCGTTACACCTCAGGTAGTCATCTGATTACCAATGTGGCGATCGGGTAGGACGTTCTCCGGCCGGTCGCGGTCCAGGCGGGTGAGAGGTCGTGACACAAACGGAGGAAATGGACACATTCGAGGTCCTCGATATCGCCATCGTGGAGACGGGGGCACTGGATCATCGTGTTCGGCGGGCCAACGCGGCGGCCTGCGCCCTGTCGGGCTGCTCACCGGAGGAGATCATCGGCCGGGTCTGGGGGGACGGCTGCTTCCAGGCCGACCACGAACGCATGGACGCCCAGGTCCGGATGTACCTCACCCAGGGGCAGGGCAGGACTCGGCGGCTGATTCGGCTGCGACACCGCAGCGGCGCGACCGTGCATGCCGTGGCCACCTCCGTGCTCAGGACGGACGCCGACGGCGAGCCGTACTTCCTGACCCATCTGCAGAATGTGTCCGAGGAGATCGCGGCGCAGGACCAGCTGCGGCTGGTCGTGGAGAACACCCCGGTGTCGATGTTCCTGCTGGACCGGGACGGCCATGTCCTGGTGAGCGCGGGGTCCGCGACCCCGCAGACCGCGGCCGGCCTGCGGGAGGCCCGGGAGCTGTCCATCCTGCGGATCTTCGCCGACCAGCCCCAGGTCACCTCAGCCGTGCGACGGGCGCTGGCCGGGGAGCGGGTCGATCAGATGATCGAGACGTTCGGCCGTTGCCTCGACCTGCATCTCGTGCCCATCCCGGATCCCAACGGTCAGGTGGGCTCCGTCGCCGCGGTGGCCACCGACATCACCGAGTGGCAGCAGGCCCTGGCCGACCTGCGTCTGCGGTCGGCCGAGCAGGCGACCGTGGCGGACCTCGGTCAGTCGGCGTTGGAGGCCCGGGAGCCGGCGGCGCTGTGGAACCAGGCGGTGCTGGCCGTCGCCGACCACCTGCGGGCCGACCTTGTGGAGATCCACGACCTGGCCGCCCAGGACGACCGCGGTGCCCTGCTGGCCCGGGCGGATCGGCGCCGGGAGCCGGCGTCGGGGCGGACTGGCACGCACCGGCCCGACGTCTGTCTGACGGTGCCGATCGGACGCCCCGGCAGCCCGCTGGCGAAGATCGAGATCCACCGGCACCCTGGCGCGGACCTCTTCACCGACCAGGACCAGCGGTTCGTGCGATCCGTGGCCGCCGTGCTCGGTTCCGCGGCGCTGCGCTTGCAGATGGAAGACGAGATCCGCCACCAATCGCTCCACGACGGGCTCACCGGGCTGCCGAACCGGACCGCGCTGCTGGATCACCTCGAGCGGGCACTGTGCCAGCCCCGCCGGGCCGACCGGCGGATCGGCGTGCTGTTCATCGACCTCGACGGGTTCAAGAAGGTCAACGACACCCTGGGCCACGAGGCGGGCGATCGGCTGCTGCGGGCGACCGCCGCGCGGCTGCACGCGGCGGTGCGGCCCGGCGACATGGTCGGCCGCCTCGCCGGTGACGAGTTCGCCGTGGTGTGCGAGGGCATCCACAGCATCGCCGATCTCGAGACAGTCGCCGACCGCGTTCTGGCCGCTATCGCCACGCCGTGCCGACTCTTCGAGCAGTCGATCGTGTCGACCGGCAGCATCGGTATGGCGCTGTCCGACCAGGATCTCCACGACGCCGACACCCTGCTCAATGCCGCCGACCTCGCCATGTACACCGCGAAGCGGCACCGACCGGGCAGCCGCCTGGCCCACCGCCGGGCCGGCTGACGCCACCGGCCGGCCCGGCGGTCTCCTCACCCACGACCCTCATGGCCGACAGAAGGCTTCGGTGAGCGGCGTCGCGCGCACGCCCGAACCGTCGTCGCAGACCCCCTGGACTCGACGAGGGGCCGGCCGTCGCGCTCCACACAACGGCGCTCCATCTCGCTGCTTTCCAGGTCGATCCCGGCGGGATCATCGGCTCATTTCCGGTGAGCGGCGAAGAACCGCCAGATCACGTCGGTGGCGTCCAGGGCGGTGGAGGGTCGGTCGGTATGGAGGAGCCTTTCCGCCAGGGGATTCGGAGTCGCGCCGGGCCAGCCGTGGCCGGCGCCGGCGATCGTGATCAGTTTCACGGCCCGGCCCGCCGGGCAGGTCGCCGTGGCGGTGGTGACGGTGCCGGTGGTCGTCGTGGTGGGCGGGGAACAGCGATCGGTTCCTCGCCAGGTGGCGTTGACCGACGGCACCGGCGGTCCGTCGATGGGCGGGCTCTTCGCGCTGTAGGGCCGGCCCGGTCCGCCCAGGTAGGGGATGGTCTGGTCGGCGGTGCCGTGGATGTGCAGGACTGACGTCGGCGTGGCGGTGGCGCAGTCGACCAGCATGGTCGTCGCGTCCACCCCGACGGCGGCGAACAGGTCGGTCTCGCAGGCCATCCGGTAGGCCATCGCGCCGCCGTTGGACAGACCTGACAGGTAGATCCGGTTCGGGTCGACGTCCAGGTCACGGCGCAGCGCGGCGACCATCCGCTCGAGGAAGGCGACGTCGTCAACGCCGTTTCTGGCCGCGGGGCCGCAGCAGCCGCCACCGGCGTTCCAGGAGGCGTCTGTTCCGTCGGGGAAGGCGGCGACGAAGCGGCCGCGATCGGCCTGCGCGTCCCAGCCGTAGGCCGTCTCGGCCTGTGTTCCGCCGCCGTAACCGCCGTGCAGCATCACGACGAGTGGCACCGCTGTGGTCAGGCCGGCAGGCCGGTACAGGTGGACTGTCCGCCGCACGCCGCCACTGTCGATCGTCCGCGTCGAACGGCCCACTGGCACCGCGCTCGCCGCCGTGTCCGGCGCCGCGGGCGGGACCGAGCGGCCGGTGGCCGCTCGTACGGGGCCGGCCGCGGTGCTATCGGTTCCGCTGCCCGCGCAGGCGGTGACAAGCGACCAGATCACGACCGTGAGCACCACCATCGCGCGGGGGGCGCGGCCAAGAGATCGATACACCCCGACAGATTAGACAAGTAACTTGTCAAATTGCAAAGGCAAGATGGTGCTGTGGTGGATCCCTCCTGGCCGGTCGACGCACGGACGACACCCGCGCTCGTCCAGATGCTTGCCCGTTCCCAGGCCACCGGGCTGGCCACCCGGTTCGCGGCGGCCGGTCACACTGACCTGCGTCCAGGTCACGCGCCGCTGCTGGTGCCGCTGCTCGCCGGCGGTCGGCACGCCTCCGATCTCGCCGAGGAACTCGGCGTGTCCAGGCAGGCCGTGGCCCAGACCGTGGCGGCCCTGGAGAAGGCCGACTACGTGGAGCGGGTCACCGACCCCGGTGACGGCCGGGCCAAGCTGATCCGCCTTACCCCCCGGGGCCGGTCGGCGCTGCGCACGATGCGAGCCACCGCGCTGGCCGTGGAGGAACAGTGGCGGGCATCGCTCGGCGAGGCGCGGCTACGGGAACTCCGCACGCTGCTGGTCATGCTGCTGACCGAGCCCGGCTGAAGCCCGGTCCGCTGGTGTCGGGTCGGCGCCGATGCCATCCCGTCGTGAAGGGCGGGGAAGGCATCAGCGCTGAACGCTCAGTGCACGCCGGTGGCGGCGCAGGCGTCGGGTAGCGTCGGCCAGCCGGTGCCGAGCATCAGCCAGCCGTCGTGGCCGGCGAGCCGGTTCGTCGGATCGTGCACCTTGACCTGCCAGCTGCCGGCGCTGGTCTCCCGGGCATAAGCGGCTTTGCCCTGGTAGGTGCCGTAGTAGCTGCCAAGCTTCGCTGCCGGTTGGGCCGGCGCCGCGGCGGGCGTCGGTGGGGATTCGGCGAGCACGTCTTTGGAGGGCATGGGTGGCTCCCGCGAGGAGATCACCGGGACACCCGGCGGTGAGCGGTGATGCTCACGGGGTGCGGCATGGATGCGGCGATCCCCGCTCCGGGTCGGCTGGTACTCAGCATCCTCACCCTACGCCCACACCGCCACTCGAACCGTGAGGAGCGGGCGTGATCGGACACCGTCGCCGTCCGCCCTCTGGTCTACGGTCTGGGTCAAGGCCCGTGGTTCGGCACTGGCCGGTGAGGGGCTGCGGTGACGGACGACGATCTGGCGGCGAGCCTGGCGGGACTGTCGGGGCTGCTGATCGGGCACCGGTCCCTACGCGAGACATTGCTCCACATCGCGGAGTTCGCGGTGCAGGCGATTCCAGGGGCGCAGGGCGCGGGCCTTGCGATGCGGACGGACGACCAGCCCCGGACGGTGGTGGCCAACGCCGAGTTCGTGCGGGCGGTGGACGACGTGCAGGACCGGCTGGGCGAGGGGCCGGGTCTGCTGGCGGTCGGGTCGGGGTGCACCCAGGTGTCCGGGTCGCTCGGTGGCGAGGCACGCTGGCCGCGTTTCGGCCCGCGGGTGGGGCGGATGGGGGTGCACAGCGTGCTGTCGCTGCCGTTGCTGCTACCCGATCGGGTGGTGGGCGCCATGACCGTCTACGCCCATGCCAAGAACGCCTTCGGGCCGGACGCGGTGCGGGTCGGCGAGCTGTTCGCCCGGCCGGCGGCGGTCTCGGCGCACAACGCCCAGGTCCTGGCCCAGTCACAGCGGCTGGCCGTCCAACTGCAGGAGGCGCTGACCAGCCGGGCCGTGATCGACCAGGCGCTGGGGGTCATCATGAGCCGCACGGGCAGCGGCCCCGAGGAGGCGTTCGAGCGGCTACGGACGATGAGCCGGTCCCAGCATCTCAAGGTCGCCCAGCTGGCCCAGCGGCTGGTGGACGAGGCGATACGCCGCGCCCGGGCCCGCCAGCCCTCCGCGGGACAGGACCCCACCGCACCCTGAGACGCCACGAAAATCGGATTGCCAGCCGGGCGCCGGGCGCCGGCCGACCGCTGGGCGCTGTGGATCCGCCCCCAGCGGTCGGTGACAGCCAAGTCGAGGACAGATCAGCCCGCGGGCTCGAGCGCCCAGCCGCGGTCCTCGCCGAACACCGGCGACAGGGCCACCATCGGCGGGAAGATCAGAGCCGGGTGCAGGCCGAGGGTGAGCTCGTTCTCCACGACACCGATGGTGACGGTGTTCGGCCGTGGGCCGTCGCTGATCCGCCACTCACGGGCCTCGGGAAGGGGACGGACCCGCTCGAACACGTCCGGCTCGCCGTCGAAGCCGACGAACAGCGGCGCGGTGGCCTGGCGAATCGTGTAGGTGCTGTCGCCGTTGTGACCGCCGCCGCTCTGCCTGATCTCCCAGTCCTGACCGGGACCCTCGCCGGGCAGCAGGAAGATGTTCTTCCGGTCGGGCGAGCTCAGAGTCAGGTTCTCCCGGCCGTCGATTCTGATCCGGTAGACACCATCAGCGATTTTTCCCACGGTCAACCCCGTTTCTGGTCATGAGGTAACCGGCCCTGATACGACCGGTTCGGACAATCGGGCGCCGCGGTCGCGGAAGAACCACTTCCGACGAACCGGTACGCCACCCGTGGTGCCGACCCCATCATGCCCATGCGCTCGGCACCAGACCGCGAGCGCCACACACCCGATTCCGCCGCACGCCCATATTTCCGCAATCCTGGTTTAGCCTTCTTCTACCCTTTTTCCGTATGCGGGCCGACACCTTGCCCCACTCTGCGGGCCCGCAGGTCCAACCGTGGTCTTCGGCGAGGCCCGACGAGAGAACAACCAGCGCCGCAACGGCGAACGCCCCAACCGTCTGGAGGCGGATGATGTCGGCACATCAGTTCGGGAGCACCGCCATCTTCGAGAACCAAGGGAATGTACGCTGCCAGACCCATGCCGGCAAAGATACCCGGATGGCCTCGGACCATGCCAACGACCAGCGCGGCGATACACCGACGCGGTGGACCAAGGCCGACGCCCCACCCGTGCGGCACGGATGGGGCGTCGTGGCGGAAACGAAACGGTGAAACGGTGGAGCGGGTGAAACGGGTGGAGCGGGTGAAACGGCTCAGGTGGTGATGAGGGTGAGGGCCTCGTTGAAGGTGACCGACGGGCGCATCACCTCGGTGGCCTTCACCGGGTCGGGCTGGTAATAGCCGCCGACATCCGCGGGCCTGCCCTGGACGGCGAGCAGTTCCGCGGTGATGGCCTCCTCCGACTCGGCCAGGGTCTTCGCCAGTGCGGCGAACGTGGCGGCGAGGGTGGCGTCGTCGGTCTGGGCGGCGAGTTCCTGCGCCCAGTACAGGCTCAGGAAGAAGTGGCTGCCGCGGTTGTCGATACCACCGACGCGCCGGGCCGGGGACTTGTCCTCGTTGAGGAAGGTGGCGGTGGCCCGGTCGAGGGTGTCGGCGAGGACCTTGGCGCGGCTGTTGCCGGTGACGGTGGCGAACTGCTCGAAGCTGACCGCGAGTGCCAGGAACTCACCGAGGCTGTCCCAGCGCAGGTAGTTCTCCTTGACCAGCTGCTGGACGTGCTTGGGGGCCGAGCCGCCGGCGCCGGTCTCGAACAGGCCGCCGCCGTTCATCAGCGGGACCACCGAGAGCATCTTGGCGCTGGTGCCGAGCTCGAGGATCGGGAACAGGTCGGTCAGGTAGTCGCGCAGCACGTTGCCGGTGACCGAGATGGTGTTCTCGCCGCGGCGGATGCGCTCGAGGGAGAAGGCGATCGCGTCCACCGGGGCCTTGATCTCGATGGTGAGGCCGGTGGTGTCGTACTCGGGCAGATAGGCGCGGATCTTCTCGATGAGCTTGGCGTCGTGGCCGCGGGTCTCGTCCAGCCAGAAGATGGCCGGGTCGCCGGTGGCGCGGGCGCGGGTGACGGCGAGCTTCACCCAGTCGCGGATCGGCGCGTCCTTGGTCTGGCAGGCGCGGAAGATGTCGCCGGCGGCCACCGCCTGCTCGAGGACGGTCTCGCCGGCGGTGTTGACCACCCGGACGCTGCCGGGCGTGGCGAGCTCGAAGGTCTTGTCGTGGCTGCCGTACTCCTCGGCCTTCTGCGCCATGAGGCCGACGTTGGGCACCGAGCCCATGGTGGCCGGGTCGTAGGCGCCGTGGGCGCGGCAGTCGTCGATGGCGGCCTGGTAGATGCCGGAGTAGCTGGAGTCGGGCAGCACCGCGAGGGTGTCGCCCTCCGCGCCGTCCGGGCCCCACATGTGGCCGGAGGTGCGGATCATCGCGGGCATGGACGCGTCCACGATGACGTCGCTGGGCACGTGCAGGTTGGTGATGCCGCGGTCGGAGTCGACCATGGCCAGGGCCGGGCCCTCGGCGAGTTCGGCGTCGAAGGACGCACGGATCGCGGCACCGCCCTCGAGGCCCTCGAGGCCCTTGAAGATGCCGCCGAGGCCCTCGTTGGGGGTCAGGCCGGCGGCGGCGAGGGTGGCGCCGTAGGTGGCGAACGTCTTCGGGAAGAACGCGCGGACCACATGGCCGAAGATGATCGGGTCGGAGACCTTCATCATGGTGGCCTTGAGGTGCACGGAGAACAGCACACCCTCGGCCTTGGCCCGGGCGATCTGCGCGGTGAGGAACTCCCGCAGCGCGGCGACCCGCAGCACGGAGGCGTCCACGACCTCGCCGGCGAGCACCTTCAGGGCCGGCAGCAGCACGGTGGTGGTGCCGTCGGCGGCGACGTGCTCGATGCGCAGCGTGTCGTCCGCGGCGATGATGGCCGACTTCTCGGTGGAACGGAAGTCGTCGGCGCCCATGGTGGCGACGTTCGTCTTCGACTCGGAGCTCCACGCGCCCATCCGGTGCGGATGCGCACGGGCGTAGGCCTTGACCGAGGCGGGGGCGCGCCGGTCGGAGTTGCCCTCGCGCAGCACCGGGTTGACGGCGCTGCCCTTGATCCGGTCGTAGCGGGCCCGGATCTCACGCTCGGCGTCGGTGCTCGGGTCATCCGGGTAGTCCGGCAGGGCGTAGCCCTTGGCCTGCAGCTCCGCGACAGCGGCCCGCAGCTGGGGGATCGACGCCGAGATGTTCGGCAGTTTGATGATGTTCGCCCCTGGCGTCTTCGCCAGTTCACCGAGCTCGGCGAGCGCGTCGTCGATGCGCTGCGCGGGCTCGAGGTGCTCGGGGAAGCTCGCGATGATCCGCCCGGCCAACGAGATGTCTCGGCTGTCGACCGGGACACCCGCCGCCGCCGCGTACGCCTGCACCACCGGCAGGAAGGAGTACGTCGCCAGGGCCGGCGCCTCATCGGTCAGGGTATAGACGATCGTTGACTCAGTCACCGACACTCCGCTTCACGTCTGGTCCGTCTGGGTATCACGATATGCCGCGAGCTCTCCGCATTCTGGCCGCCGCTCGCCGCACGCGCCGTGATCACCGGTCCGACCCCGCGTCCCGCGGCCGCTCCCGTGCCCTGCGTCGGCCGGTCGGTCGCGGTCAGGGCCCTGGTCGAAACGATGCGACGATGGTGCGGAACTGGGCGGCGCTTGCCGCCCACTGATCTTCGGGCACCCGCCACCGCAGCGCGTAGCCATGCCCGTTACGGACCACACCGAGATCGAGGACGTGGATCGTGCGTCCACCCGAGGTGAAGGTGAACTCCCAGGCAGCGGACGTGGCGCCGGTGCCGCCGTCAGCCGGGTCGATCGCCAGGCGCCGGTAGCCGGAAGTCGTCGTGCGCACGGCGGGTTCGAGGTCACGCCAGGCACCGATGGACGAGGATCCGGCCCTGCTCTGGGTCTCGACGAGCAGGTCCGGATAGCCCGATGGGGCGGTAGCGGTGAACCTCACACCGCCACCCGAGGTCCGCCAGCCCGAGGGCAGCGCGACCGACCAGCCGAGACCGTCCCGATGCGCGGTGTAGCCGGCCGGGACGGTCGCGGGCCTGGTGGAGCTCGGAACGAGAAGGCCCAGATCATCGAGGCTGGCGGAGCCACCGCCACCGCCATCGTCATCGTCATCGTCGCCGCCCGGGTCGTCGGTGGCGTTCGCGCCGGTTCGCCCAGCGGACGGCGAGGCACCCGCGGCGGGCGTCGCGTCGCCGCCGCGTCCCGGGGAGGTCGCGCCGGACCCGGCGGGTGCGGCGGGTCCGGTGTGGGAGGCGGGTGCGCTGGCGCTGCCCGTCGGCGTCGGCGCCCCGGCCGCCCCGATCGCAGTGCCGGAACGGCCCGGCGCGGCGAGCTGCCCCCGGGTCGGATCGTCACCCCCGGTGAACAGCAACCCCAACAGGATGCCCGCGACGACGAGCACCGCGAGGGACACACCCGCCAGCACCCACCACCCCCGGTGCCGCGCCCGCCCTCCCCCGACCGGGCCAGCATCCGGCGCCTGCTCGGAGGGGACCCCGGCGCCAGCTGGGACGGCGGTACCAGCCGGGACCGCGGCTGCCACGGTGGGCTCGGGCCGCGCCGTGGGCACCACGGGTGCGGCGTCGGCGGCGGGCGAGTCGACGTTGGCCGTGAGCTGGCTGGTCGGCGCCGGTGTCAGTGGCGGCGTTGACGTTGGTGGCGGCGTTGACGTTGGTGGCGGTGGCGGCGCGCTGTCCGCCTGGACGGGGACCAACTCCAGCGAGGCGCTGGTCGGATCGGGCGGGGTCGAGGCGTCCTCGTCCACCTGTGGGGTGCCGGGCCTGGGCGAGGAGACGGAGCTGGGCTCGGCCGGTGCGGCGGGGGCGGCCTCGTCCGGCGAAGGGAGGCTGGGCGTGGCCAGGGGTGGGGAGCTGGCCTCGTCCGGCGGGGGGGTGTCGGGTTCGGGTGGGGGGCCGATCCGGTCGGGCGGGAGGATGTCGAGCAGGGTGCGGCTGGTCTGGACGTCGGCGAGACGTTCGGCGACCTCGCGCAGCCGGCCGCGGGCCTCGGCCAGGGACGGGCGGTGCGCGGGGTTCGCGGAGAGCAGCTCGGTGACGACACCCCGCAACGGGCCGCTGTGGCGGAAGGGACGGCGCCGGTCGGCGACGACGGCGGCGAGAACGCCGAGCGGACCCTCACCGTCGAACGGCGGGACGCCCTCCGCGGCGGTGAACAGCGTGGCCCCCAGACCCCAGACGTCGGCGGCGATACCGACCCGGGCGCCGCGGGCCCGCTCGGGGGCGATGTAGGCGGGTGAACCGACGAGCATCCCGGTCGCGGTCAGAGTCGGATCACCTTCGGTGACGGCGATGCCGAAGTCGGTGAGGCGGGCGTGGCCGTCCGAGGTGACCAGGACGTTGCCGGGTTTCACATCGCGGTGGACCACCCCGGAGCGGTGCGCGGCCTCCAGCGCGTAGGCGAGGCTGATCCCGATCCGCGCGACCTCCAGCGCCGGCAGCCGGCCACGCTCACGGATCAGGTCCGACAGCGACGCCCCGTCGACGTACTCCATCACGATCCAGGTGCGATCGTCGGCGTGCAGAACGTCGTAGACGGTGACCAGGCCCGGATGGCGCAGCCGGGCGGCGGCGCGGGCCTCGCGCAGCACCCGCTGGGCGAACACCTCTCCCTCGGCCTCCGAGGCGGCCGGCGGGCGACGCAGCTCCTTGATCGCCACCTGTCGGCGCAGCAGCATGTCCTCGCCCTCACGGACGATCCCGCCGCCACCGCGGCCGAGGATGCGCCCGAGTCGGTAGCGGCCGGCAAGGCTGCGCTCCTGGCTCGCGCCACGGTCGATCGGTGTCGGCATGACTCGCCCTGCCCCCCTCATTTCAGAGATGTCACCGCAATGCACCCATCCTCCGACGTGTGCGCCGCCCAAGCGGGGTATATGCCCCGGCGAGCCGCGATCCAGATCGCGACGGTGACGGCTTGGTGTACACAGGCCCGTCGGTGCAGGAGGGTGGTGCCATGGCGAAGCACAGGTCCGTCCCGCCGCCCATACCCCGGGCATCGGCATCGGCGCCCCCGTCGGGCCAGGCCCCGGCAGCGGCCCCGGCCCAGGTCACAGCCCCGGCCCTGGCTCGGACTTCGACTCAGGACCCGGCTTCGGCCCCGGCTTCGGCTTCGGCTTCGGTGCTGGCCGCTCGCCCGGATCGGACGGCGGCGTCGAGCGAGGGGCTGCGGCAGGCGTTTCGCCGGCACGCGGCAGGCGTGGCGGTGGTGACCTTCACCCGGCGCGACGAACCGGTCGGGTTCACCGCGACGTCGGTGACCTCGCTCTCGCATCGTCCGCCGCTGGTGTCGTTGGCGCTGGCGACCACCTCGTCGCTGGTCCCGGCGCTGCTGGCCGCGCGGACACTCGTGGTGCACCTGCTCGGCCATGACACGCGAGAACTCGCGATGCGCTTCGCCGAGCCCGGCGCCGACCGTTTCGCCCCGCCCACCCGGTGGCGACGCCTTGAGACCGGCGAACCGCTGCTGTCGGACGCCGCCGTCTGGCTGCGTTGCCGCATCCGGGAGCGGATCTCCGCCGGTGACCACTGGCTGGTGATCGCCGAGGTCCTCGACAGTCAGCTCGAGCGCCCGGTCGCGCCCCTCGTCTACCACGACGGTGGCTATGGCACGTTCCACACCGCCGAGCCTGGACGCGCGACCGAATCGACCCTCGGCGCCGCGCGGGCGCCGACCACCCGCGCGAGCACATCCCGGTCGACGTCCGAACCCGCCGTCCAGGCCGCGCCGTCCACACCGGCCGGGCCAGCCGCCGTGGGCACATCCAGCCAGTCGAGGCCGTCCAAGCAGGTGGGGCCGTCCGAACAGGGCGGGCGAGCCAAGCCGGGCGGGCCGTCCAAACCGGGCGGGCCGCCCGGGCGCAACGGCTGGCCGGACGGCGACCTCGGCATCCGGTCGGCATAGATCGCGGGGCCGCGGGTCGCGCCGCTGGTGGCGCTGCGGGCGGGGATTCTCTGACGTGGTTACGCCGGCGGGCACCCCACCAGGCCCGGAGGTGCCAGCCCCCCTCGCGACCGAATGGCCGTCGGGCGAACCGGGCGGCCACCTGGGAGTGCCATTTCCGGCGTCCAGGCCCTGCGCGGGCAATGCCTGGACGTCCCGGCGACGTCGCGCGTGCGACGGCGCACCGTCGGCTGCGCGCGCCGCCGTCCTCATGGATTCGGCGCGAACAGGCTACTCATTTTCCGGGGGTGTTTTACCGGCGCCTTGTCCGCCGTTGGCGGCGCCCGGTGGCCGACGTCCGGCGGACCGGCAATGGACATGCGGCACCGTCCGGCGATTGGTTAATCGAAACTCAGGCTGTCTTTCCGAGCCGAATGGACCAGGTCGGTCCGGCCCTACGACTCCTGACCTGCACTGATATCCGGGCCCGACCCCCCACCATGGGTGGCGTGGTCGAAATCTGCGGTGAGGGAGTCCGCCCGCGGCGCCGTATCGGCCCACCCGACCCGCCGCAGCTCGCCAGAAAGGGCCAGTTCAGGCCGCTTGCAGGGCGCGGAGCTGCGGGACTGTCCGGCTGCTTGTGACATCGTTGCCCATGTCGCCGGCACTCTCGTGGCAACCGGCCATATGTGTGCGGGGCAACAATCATGGGAAGAGGTCCCGGTCGCGACTATCTTGACTTCCCGGGGCCCGCTGTATGGTGCGAACGACCAGCTATCTGGATAACGTGCCGGGAGCTCCTACGAAAATGCAACGGACTACGCGCTCTCTCCCGAAAGCGGGCGCCCGAACGATCGGCGCGGCGACGGCAACGGTGGCCCTGTCACTGGGCATGGCCGGCATGGCGTCAGCGTCCGTACCGGGACAGGATGTTGGTGTCGCGCCCACATCCTCGGGCATTGCTGCAGCAGCCACAGCGACCATAACCCCCGAACAACAGGATGTGATCCGAGGCATTATCGCTTCGGCTGTCGACGAGGCGGGACGGCCTCGGATCGGCACCACCCCCGAAGCCACCAGCACACCCAGTGCCAGTGCCGCCATCGCCGACGGTTCGGTGGCCCTGCCCTGTAAGGACGGCCAGCCCATCAAGGATGGCCAGCCTGACAAGGACGGCCAGCCCTGCCCGACGCCGGCCCCGATCGTGGGGACCGGCCCGATCGTCGGCCCGATCATCATCCCGTGGCCGATCGTCGGCCCCATCGTCATTCCGGGACCCGGGCCGGTCCCGTGCAAGGACGGTGTTCCCATCAAGGACGGTGAGACCTGCGTCGGCGGTGTTCCCGCGCCGGCGCCCACCGAGTGCAAGGACAACATCCCCACCAAGGACAACCCGACCTGTGTCGGCGGCGTTCCCGGCGGGGGCACCACCGGTGGCGGCGTCCCAGGTGGCGGCGTTCCCGGTGGTACCAACACACCGGGTGGCGGCGTTCCCGGCGGTAGCACGCCCGGTGGCGGCGTTCCCGGTGGCGGCGTTCCCGGCACCAGCACTCCCACTCCGGGTGGCGGCGTTCCCGGCGGCGGCACCCCGGGCGGTGGCGTCCCAGGTGGCGGCACTCCCGGTGGCGGCGTCCCCGGTGGCGGCACTCCCGGTGGTGGCACTCCGGGTGGCGGCGTTCCCGGTGGGGGCGCTCCCGGTGGTGGCACTCCCGGTGGTGGCACTCCGGGTGGCGGCGTTCCCGGTGGTGGCGCTCCCGGTGGTGGCACTCCGGGTGGCGGCGTTCCCGGTGGGGGCGCTCCCGGTGGTGGCACTCCGGGTGGCGGCGCCCCAGGTGGCGGCGCTCCTGGCGCGGGTGCTCCCGGCGCGGGTGCGCCGGCTGCGCCGGGTGCGGGAAGCCCGCAGCCGGCCTCGCTCGGCGCTGCGCCCGCCGTGGGCGTGCCGACCGCGGTGAACGCCGGTAACAGTGGTTTGCTCGTGGCCGGTGACCGGTTCCCGATCATCCCGCTGAGCGCGTTGGGTATCTCCCTCGGAACCGCGGGCGCGCTGCTCGGTCTGCAGCGTCGTCGGACGTCCTTGGCCCGCCGCCGGGGATGATGCCAGGCGCGGAGCGAGCAGACATCCCAGGACACCCCGAGCGGCCCGAGCACCCCGAGCGGCCCGAACATCCAGGTCAGCCGGACGCTCCAGGCCACCCCAGGCAGCCCGGCCAGTCCGAGCAGCCTGAACGGCCCGAGGGCGGACATCGGGGAACGGGCGGGGAAACCGCCGTGGAGTCCGACGACGAGAACCACACCGGCCACGCGGAGTCCGACCGGGAGCCGCAGACGTCCCAGGCGGGCGCGCACCGGCGTCCGCATCGGAGCATGCGGGTCCGGTTGCTACGCGTCGGACGGCACATGGTGATCGCCATGGCGGTGCTCTCAGGTGTCGTGGGAGTCACGGGGCTGGCCGGTTGGATGACCTCCCGGCCACCCGCGGACGTCGGCTCGTTCGACGCCGGCACATCGGCTACCGGGTCCCCGGGGACATCCGTGTCCCCGGGGGCCACGGCGGCCGGCCAGACCAGCAGTCCCACCCCCGGCCCCAGCCAGGCCGCCGCCGCCGCCGACCAGGCCGCGCTGAACGCGGAACGTCGACCGACGGCGGTGGCCATCGCGGACGAGCACATCGCCGCACCTGTGGTGACAAGTCTCGTCGACAGCGGCGGTGCCCTCGACGTGCCGCGTGATCCGGCGATCGTCGGCTGGTGGGCGGGTGGCGCAGCCCCGGGCAGCGCCACCGGAACGGTCGTGCTGGCCGGGCATGTCGACTACGACGGACGGCCCGGCGCGCTGTTCTCCCTGGCGGAACTCCCGACGTCCAGTGTGGTGACCGTGACCAGCGCCGATGGCACGACCCATCGCTACCAGGTCGTCACCCGCCGACACGTGGCGAAGACGTCACTGGCCGACACCGGGGTGTTCCGCACCGACGGACCGCCCCGCCTCGCTCTGATCACCTGCGGCGGCTCGTTCAACCGGACGACCCACAGCTACCGCGACAACGTGATCGTCCTCGCGCTCCCCATCTGAGGATTTACCTCGATGTAACGGAATCTCGCACGCGTCCCGGCGGACAGCCATGGTTCACTGCGGGCTCAGTTGCCGCGGGCATCGCCCGTCGAAACGATCCGCGCCGGCCCCGGTCCGGCCCGCGCGGTCCTCGCCGACGTCCACGCGAGACGTCCGGTCGGCACGCATCATCCGTCGGGGTGTCGCCAGTCTGGGGTGCGCATGAGCCAGTCCACATCGCCGGTTGTCGCGGATCTTGACGTCCAACCCCTGCCCGGACCGTTCGGCGCGCAGGTCGCCGGCATCAGCCTGCGGGAAACGATCACCGCGCCGCTGCGGGCGGCGATCCACACACTGCTGTTTCGCCATCGGGTCCTGGTGTGGCGCGACCAGCCGATGGACACCGCCGATCAGGTGAGGTTCGCCCAGTCGGTCGGTTCGATCCTGGTGTTCTCCAGCGTCGTCGACCTCGATCCGGCCCGGCCCGGGGTGCACGAGGTGCATGGTGGCAGCGACGACTGGCATTTCGACGCGAGCTCCCTGCCGTCGCCGCCGGTGGCCACGATGCTGCGCGCGGTGAACGTCCCGCCGTCGGGTGGGGACACCCTGTGGGCGAGCAACGTCGCCGCCTACGAGGCGCTGACCCCGGAACTGCGGGAACTGATCACCAGCCGGTACGTCACCCACGGTCGCGGCGTGCAACGCCCCTTCGAGGACGAGCGACCCGTCGCCGCCCACCGCCTGGTGCGCCGCCATCCCGCCACCGGTGAGCTCTACCTGTACCTCAACCTGGCGTCCTGGGATCATCCACAGATCCTGGGGATGCCCCTGCCCGACAGCGACGCGCTGATCGAGCGGCTGCGCGCGGCCTGCCTGCGCCCGGAGAACCACCTGCGGGTGCGATGGTCACCCGACACCCTCATCCTCTGGGACAACCGCCTGGTCCAGCATCGCGGCGTCGGCGACTACGGCGACTTCCCCCGCCACCTCATCCGGATCTGCCTCGCCGACCTCGCCCCCTGACCAGCCCCGCCCCGCGTCCGCTCACCGTCACCCTGCCCGTCCCCCCCGCTCCCCTGGTGGACGGCCAGCTCCGTCGAGGCGGCCAACCCACCGTGGGCCGCCAGCCCACCCAGCTCACCCAGCCCACCGAGGTCAGCGAGGTCGGGCTGGGCCGCCGGGCCACCGTGGACCGCCGGATCGGCCTGGGCCGCGGTCTGCTCGGCCCGGGCGGCCAGTTCACGCTGGTAGGTGTCGAACATCGCGGCACCGATACAGGCGTTGCCGTAGGACGAGGCATGCAGGCCGTCCGCGGCGAACAGGGCCGGATCGGCGGCGAACGCCTGCGAGATGGACGTGCGCATCCGCACCGGGGTGCCACCCGCCGCGCGCACCGCCGGAGTCTGCGCGCGTTCCAGCTGCCAGCTCAGCAGCCACACCACTTGCCGCAGCGGGGCCCGCACCGCCGCGATGACACTGAGATCCGGTGTGGTGCCCACGAGCACCGTGGACCCGCCGCGGCGCAGCTCGGCGACGGCCGCACCCAGCTGGCGGGCGGCCGTCGCGGCGGGCGTGCGCGCCCGGATGTCGTTCACGCCGATGGAGATCACGACCAGGTCGGGCGGTGCGGACGTGGCCCGGGCGATCCCGGCGATCTGTGCGCCCAGATGTTCGGCCCGCGCGCCGTCGACGGCGGTGCTCACGACCCGCACATGCCGACCGGTCGCCGCGAGGCTGCTCGCGAGCCAGCCGCCGAGGGTGTCGTCGTAGTGGTGCACGCCTGTGCCCTGGGCGCTGGAGTCACCGACCATCGCCAGCACGAACGGCGCATCCGTCGGATTGCCGTAGAACTCACGCACCGGCGGGGCGGGCGTGGTCAGCGGTCTGACCTTGCGATCCGCCGCTGTGCCCTGCACCAGTGCGAGCCGCCACAGTCCCACTCCCGCGCCGACCACGGCGCCGCCACCCGCGGCGCTGGCCGACAGCAGGATTCCACCCCGTCCGACCACCGTGCCTCCTCCCGGCCCAGCCTGGCGGCATCGTAACCGCGCCGGGTTACACGTCGCTTGACATGAAGTTGACTTCATCTCCGATGCTCGGTCCAACGCCGGACTCCGCCTGGGAGTTCGCCCCGATCATCTCGTAGGAGCCCGCGTTGGCACAGCTCACCGCACCGACCGCAGCCACGGCCCCCACCCCGGAGGTGTCCCGGCTGGCGGGGCGCTCCCGCACGCTGGAGGTCGCCGTCCTGCTCAGCAGTGTCCGGCCGGGACGGCTCGCGCCGACCGTGGGCGCCTGGTTCACCGACCAGGCGGCGGGACGCGACGACCTGCGCCTCACCCTGGTCGACCCGGCCTCGACACCCCTGAACCACCCGGGCGCCGACCCGGCGGATCCCGGCGTCGCCGTCGCCCGAGCCGACCTCGGCGAACGCCTCGCCGCGGCGGACGCCTTCATCGTGATCACGCCCGAGTACAACCACTCCTATCCGGCCGTGCTCAAGCACATCCTCGACTCGTATCGACGCGAGTGGTTCGCCAAGCCCGTCGGTTTCGTGTCCTACGGTGGGATGAGCGGTGGCCTGCGCGCCGTCGAACACCTGCGTGGCGTGTTCGCCGAGCTGCACGCCGTCGGTGTCCGCGACGGTGTGAGTCTGCACGGCGTCCAGGCCGCGGACTTCGCCGCGGGTGGCCGGGTCGCGACCGACCCGCAGATCGCCACCGCCGCCCGCGCCCTGCTCGACCAGCTCGCCTGGTGGGGTCGTGCCCTGCGCGAGGCCCGCGAGATCGAGCCCTACGCCGCCTGACTCCCCCGCCGCCCCGGCGTACCAGGGCCGTTTCGGCGTCGAGCCGGCGGCCCGCCACGGCGTCGCGGCAGGGGCGAAGGGCTGGTCATCGGACGTCCCGCGGGCGGAACTGGACGCTGACCCGGGGGCCGATCGGGCGGGTGGTCTTGGGGACCGCGTGATCCCAGGTGCGCTGGCAGCTGCCGCCCATGACGAGCAGATCGCCGTGGCCGAGCTCGTAGCGCAGGGCGGGCCCGCCGCCACGCGGGCGCAGCAGCAACGGACGTGGATTGCCCAGCACCACGATCGCGACCATCGTGTCGACCCGCGCGCCCCGGCCGATGCGGTCACCGTGCCAGGCCACGCTGTCCTGCCCGTCGCGGTAGAGGCAGAGCCCGGCGGTGACGAACGGCTCCGCGAGCTCCTCGCGGTAGTGCTCCCCGAGAGCTCCGCGGGCCTGCGCGAGCACCGGATCGGGCAGGCCCGCTCCCTCGCCGTACCAGGCCAACAGGCGTGGCACGGCGACCACCCGGTCGTACATCGGGCGCCGCTCCGCCCGCCAGGGCACCTCGGCCTCCAACCGGGTGAACAGCAGATCGGCACCCTCGACCCAGCCGCGGCGCACATCCACCCACGCGCCGTGGGACAACGGGTGCCGGCGCACGGCGGCCCCCAGCGGCCGCAGCGACACCTCCGCGGCGCCGTCAAGCAGCGAGGACTGGAACGGTGCGACTCCCACGAGAACCATCCTATCAAACACACGTTCGAAAATGATGGGCTGGTCGCCGTCCCCTCCGTGCCCGGCTCACACCGGCTGCGACGCCCCCGGTTCACCGGACGGCTCGATCGACACCTCGTCGGGAGCGGACAGGCTCAGCACCGCGTGCACGACCGCCGGCGAGGCCATCAGTTTCGCCTCGACCGCGCGCAGCCGGACCGCGACCCGCGACTCGCTCTCGTCCCCGACGATGTCGACGTCGCCAACGACGGTGACCATCCGCGGACCGACCACCTCGACCCGCAGCTTGGTGACCCGATCGACCTCGGGCAGCGCCAGCAGGGCCCGAATCGTCGCCGAACGCACCCGCGGGTCGGCCTCCTGGCCGATGAGGAACTGCCGGTTGCGTCCGATCAGCACGAGCGCGACCAGCCCCAGCAACACCCCGACCAGGATCGATCCGATCGCGTCGAACGCCGCCTCACCGGTGATCTGGTGCAGCGCGAGCCCCAGTGCGGCGATCACGATGCCCACCAGCGCCGCGGAGTCCTCGGCGAACACGGCCCGCAGGGTCGGATCGGAGGTGCCCAGGACGTGTTCGATGAGGTCACGGTCCATCGACGCGGCCTCCTTGCGGGCCTGCCGGGCCGACTGCAGGAACGAGGTGCCCTCCAGCACGAACGACACCGCCAGCACGATGTAGCCGATCAGGTAGTCACCACCCTCGCCCTTCTCGGCGAACAGTTCCTGCACCCCGTGGGTGATCGACACCGCGCCGCCCGCCACGAACAGGCCCATCGCCGCGAACAGCGACCAGATGTACGCCTCCCGGCCGAACCCGAGCGGATGGCCCGGCTCCGGTGGACGCCGCGACCGCCGCTGCGCCACCACCAGGAACACCTCGTTGCCGGTGTCGGCCCACGAGTGCGCCGCCTCGGCGACCATCGACGCCGACCCGGTGAGCAGTGCCGCCCCCGACTTCGCGATCGCGATCACCAGATTGGCCACGAAGGCGATCGCGACCGTCAGACCGCTCTCGCCGTGCTCGGCGCCGCCGTCCTGTTGCAGGGGGATGGCGCTGCGTGCCGCCGCGGGCAGCGCGCCCGGGTCGGCCACCGCCTCCGGTGGCAACCCTGCGGCCCGGGCGACCCGCACGCTACGCTCCGACGGCGTCCCATCAGCGAGCCTCGCGATCTCCGGTCCTTCTGGCAGCGCGGGTTCTGGCGTTGGTGGCGTCGGTGCTGTCATACCCCAGAACATCGCCCGGACCCACCACCCGTTAAACCGTGATCCGCCCGTACTGGACGGCCGGTGTCCGGACGCCCCAGACTGCTGGGTGGCTGAGAGGAATCCCGCCATGAGCACCGTTCGGGACAAGGTCGTCGTCATCACCGGGGCGGCCGGCGGTATCGGCCGTGCCCTCGCCCTCGACGTCGCCCGCCGCGGCGGGCGGCTGGCCCTGTCCGACGTCGACGAGCGGGGTCTGGCCGACACCGCCGCGCTGGCCCGGGCCATCGGCGCAGAGGTGCACACCAGCCGGGTGGACGTCGCCGACCGCGCCGCCGTGCGGGCCCACGCCGCCGACGTCCACGCCCACTTCGGTCAGGTCCACCAGCTCTACAACAACGCCGGTATCGCCGGTGGCGGCGCCACCATCCTGGACGCCGACTGGGAGATCTACGACCGGGTGCTGGCGGTGAACCTGTGGGGCGTCCTGCACGGCACCCGCGCGTTCCTGCCGCATCTGGTCGCCTCCGGCGATGGTCACGTCATCAACATCTCCAGCCTCAACGGTCTGCTCGCCCAGCCCGAACTCGCCCCGTACTGCACGTCGAAGTTCGCCGTCCGCGGCTTCACCGAGACCCTGCGACTGGAGATGCTGCAGGCCGGCCATCCGGTGCGGGTCACCCTCGTGCACCCCGGCGGGGTCCGCACCAACATCGCCAGCGCCGCCCTGGCCGAGGCCCGCGGACGCGGCGAGCGGATCACCGACGAGTACGAGGCGCGCATCCGCTTCTACAACGACCACCTGCTGCGGCTGTCCCCCCGCCAGGCCGCCCAGGCCATCGTCCGCGGTGTCGAGGCCGACCATCCCCGCGTCCTCATCGGTCTGGACGCGCGGATCGCCGACCTCACCGCCCGTGCCCTGCCCCGCGCCTACCCCGCCCTGGCCGGCCTCCTGTTCCAGCTGCTGCGATACTGAACCGGCCCCGACCCCGACCCCGGCGACGACCCCGGCGATGCCGAACCGGTCGCCGCGCACACCCCCCTGGGTCGTCGCGCGGTGGCACTCTGTACTAGTCTGCGGCAGATCCTCCGCTGCCACCGTCGCCTACCCGCCCGGAGCATGATGTCTGTCGACCGTCGTCCGGCCGGGCATGCGGGATCTTGAGCCGGGCGATCCGCGCGCGGTAGGCCCGTACCTCCTGCGGGCGCGGCTCGGCGAGGGCGGTATGGGCCGGGTCTACCTGGCACACTCCGCCTCCGGGCGGTTGACCGCCGTCAAACTGATCCGGCCCGAACTCGCCGCCGACGACGTCTTCCGCGATCGTTTCCGCCGTGAGGTCGCCGCGGCGCGGCTGGTCTCCGGCGCGTTCACCGCCCCCGTCGTGGACGCCGACCCCGACAGTCCCACCCCGTGGCTGGCCACCCAGTACGTCCCCGGACCGTCGTTACACGAGGCCGTGGCGCACAGCGGCCCGTTCTCGGCGCGGGTGCTGCGCCGTCTGGGCGCCGGCCTGCTCGAGGCGCTCATCAACGTCCACCGCGCCGGCCTGGTCCACCGCGACCTCAAACCGAGCAACGTCCTGCTCGCCGCGGACGGCCCCCGCCTGATCGACTTCGGGATCGCCCGCGCCGCCGACCACACCGAACTGACCCGCTCCGGCGACATCGTCGGCACCGCCGCGTACATGTCGCCCGAGCAGGCCAGCGGCGACCCGGCGAGCCCCGCGAGCGACGTCTTCGCCTTCGGCGCCGTCCTGGTCTTCGCCGCGACCGCCCGCGGCCCGTTCGGCCGCGGCTCCCCCGCGAGTGTCCTGTACCGCGTCGTGCACGCCGACCCCGACCTCACCGGTGTTCCCCCTGACCTGCACGGTTTCGTCCAGTCCTGCCTGGCCAAGGACGCCGCCGACCGTCCCGCCCCCGAGTCCCTGCTCGCCTGGCTCGCCACCGACGTCCCCCTCGCCGGCCCCAGCTGGCCCGCCGGCGTCACCCGCCTGCTCGACCAGCGCGCCGCCGAGGCCAACGCCCACCCCGCTCCCACACCGCCCCCCTTCCCGCCGCGGCCAACCCCACCACCCAGACCGACCCCACCGCCCCGGCCAACCCCACCATCCCGGCCAACCCCACCATCCCGGCCAACCGCACCACCGCGGCCAGCCCCACCGCCGCAGCCGACGCCGCCGCGGCCGCAGGCGGCGGTGTTCGCCGGCCGCTGGCAGCTGTTCCTGATCGTGGGCCTGATCCTGGCCGTGACGAGTGTGGGTCTGGCCGCCTGGGCGGTGTCGGCCATCGCCACCGCCGCATCCGACGGCATGCGGCAGGCCCAGCGGAGCACCGTCGACGATCAGGCCGTGGCCAACCGGGTCGTCGGCGCCGGCATCGTGCTGATCGCCAGCCTGATCGCCATGCCGATGGCCTGGTGGCGGCTACGGTACGGGCTGCGCCGACCCGCGCTGTCGATCAGCCCGCACGGTATCCACGTCGAGGCCGGCGGCCACCAGGTCGACCTCGGCTGGCGCCACATCGCCCGCGCCGACGTGATCCCGCTCCGTGGCCGCCAGGTCCTCGCCGTCTGGCCCACCGTCCCCGGAACCACCTGGTCCCTCCAGGGACGCCGGGCCCGCCGACGCCCCCGCGGCCGCTACCGCTGCTTCTGGCGCGACCACACCCTCGGCTGCGATGTCATCATGGACGTCGCCCTGCTCCACGGCGCCCCCTCCCACGACATCTCCGCCGCCCTGGCCACCATCCCGCCGTCCTCGGCCCCGCCCTACCGCCCATAACTCCCCCCGGCACACCCCCGGGGGACGGTTCCGCGGAACCGTTTCCGTGCTCTCTGCTGTCCTCGTCGCCGTGGGTGTGGCGCCGCACGGGCGGGTTCGAGCGCACAGTGCGAGGTCACCTGTCAGCTGCTGTCGGCGCGCCAGTGGGCGACGAGCTGGGTGCGGTTGGTGCAGCCGAGTTTGGCCAGGATGTTGCGGACGTGGCTTTCCACCGTCCGTTCGCTGAGCACCAGCGTCTCGGCGATCTGCCGGTTCGACCGGGCCTGGACGACCAGGGACGCCACCTCCCGTTCGCGAACGGTGAGCACATCGTGCGGGTGGGCGCGGCCACGGGCGGCGGCGGGTGGGAGCGCGGCGAGCAGCTGGTCGGCGCGGGCCCCGGGGCCGGGCATGTCGAGGCGGCGGGCTTCGGTGGCCGCGGCGGTCGCCACCGGGACGGCGGCGTCGGGGCACCCGCGGCGGCGCAGCACGTCGGCGAGCGCGAGCCGGCCAAGCACGACGTAGGGGCGGGCACCCAGCGCACGGTCGGCGTCGATCGCCCGGCGCAGCGCCGCCTCCGCCGCGGGCAGGTCGCCGGCGTGCGCGAGGGCCCGTCCGTACGGGCCGTCCATGGCACCGACGAACAGCACTGTCGGGATGCCGTGCGCGCCGGGATAACGTGCCAGCGGTGCGAGCCGGCGGGCGAGCAGGCGGGCGGTGGCGGCGTCGCCGAACGCCTCGACCAGGTCGATCGCCTGCACCAGCACCCCGGCCCAGCGCACGTCGACGACCGGGTCGTCCAACTGCGGCCGCAGCCGCTCGTAGCAGGCCCGGGCCTGCTGCGGATGACCCGCCAGCAGCAGCGCGTTGGCGCGGAACGCGGTCATCAGGGTGTTGGACGGGGCGTCCTGGAGATCCTTCCACAGGTCCGCGGGCAGGTCCGCGGGATCGCCGCGCAGACCCGCGAGGTGCTGCGCCCACGCGTGGCCAAGCCCGACCGACAGGGGATCGCCGAAGGATCGGGCCAGCCGGCCGGCGGCGCCGTCGTGGGCCCGGCCGGCGGCGAACCGTCCCTCCAGGACCGCCCGGGCGGCCTGACCACGCAGCAGATGCCAGCGGGCCAGCGGCAGCCCGCCGCGTTCGGTCAGGCGGGCGATCGCCGTCATCGCCGTGTCCACCACGTCAAGCTGGCCAAGCTGGTAGGCGGCCCGCAGCCGCCACTGCTCGGCCAGCACCCCGGACAGCGACTGCCCGAGCGCCGCCGCCTGCCGCGCCGCCAGGTCGGCCAGGCGCAGCCGCTCGTGGACGTCGTCCGCCTCGGTCAGCAGCAGCTCGCTGGCCCGTGCGGCATCGAGCAACGCCTGGCCGCCGCTGGTGGTGGTGGTGGTGGCGAGGGTCATCGCCTCCCGGGCCAGGGGGCGGGCCTCGTCCGCGTCGCCGGCCTCGGCCCGGATGGTGGCCAGCTGGGAGAGCAGCTGCGCGCGGATGGACACGGGCTGGTCGGTGGTCAGAGCCTGGCGGCACAGGGCGGCGACGACATCCGCCGCCTCGGGGAAGGTGACCCAGCGGACCACCAGTGCCGCGGTGGCCACGCAGGCGGGCTGGACGGCGGCGGCCTGCGCGCAGTGGCGCAACGCCTCGGTCAGGTTGCCGGCGAGGTAGTGCGCGCGGGCCAGCTCGAGCAGCGCTTCGGCCAGCACGCCCGGCTCGGCGCCGGCCAGCCGCGAGGCCGCCACGGCGACGCTCAGATGTGCCACCGCGTCGTCGAAGGCGAGCGCCTGACGGGCCTGCGCGGCCGCGATCCGCGCCCAGCGGACCGTCTGGTCGGGGCGTCCGGCGCGGCTCCAGTGCGCGGCGATGTCCGCGGCGACACCCGGCGGACACTCGCCGCCGGGCAGGCCGGCACGGGCCTCCAACGCCGTCGCGGCACGCTGGTGGATGGTGCGGCTGAGCGCGTCCCCGTCGTGTGCGGCCAGGGTCTCGGCGAGCAGGCCGTGCGCGAAGACGAACCGCCGAGGCGCACCCACGGCGCCGACGTCGGCATCGGCATCGACGTCAGCGATCATCAGGCCGGTGTGGTGGGCGGCGTCCACCGCGGCCGCGGCGACGGGTTCGGCGACGGCCGCCGCGGCGGCGAGCAGGGGGACGTCCACCGGGCCACGCAGCAGGCCCGCTGCCCGCAGCACCGGACGCGCGTCGGCGGGCACCTGACCGAGCAGGACGTCGACAAGGTCACCGACCCGTACCGGCCGGCCGGCCCCGGTGGCGGCGACGTCGAGCAGCAGGGGCAGGCCGCCGCAGCGGCGGGCCACCTGACGGGCCAGGTCGGGGCCCGCCGACGGCGTACCGGTGGCCCGCAGGTACTCGCCGACGGCGACGTCGGGCAGCGGAGGCAGGTGGGTGACGTGCACCCGTGGCAGTCGCGGCAGTTCCCGGTGCAGCCGTGACCATGCCGAGTCCCGCTCCGGCTGGTGGTCCCGCGCGGTGAGGACCAGCAGCAGGCGGGCATCGGCGAGGCCGGCCGCGACCTGACGAACCAGCTCCAGGGTGTTCGCGTCGGCCCAGTGCACATCCTCGAGCGCGAGCACCCACGGAACGCCGGACGCCACCGCTGTCGCGGTCGCGGTGGTCGCGCTGGCCGCGGCCAGCAGGGTGTCCGCGACGTCCGCCAGGGCGGCGAAGCGGACCGCGGCGAGGTTCGGGGGGTCGATCGGGACGTGCGCCTGGCCGACGGCGTCGAGGGCGCGCCGCGACTCGCTCAGGCCAGCGCCGCCAGCGCGGGCCAGGGAGCGCAGCGCCTGCTGCCAGGGCCACAGCGGCGGTGTGCCGTGATCGGGCCGGCAGTAGCCACGGCCAACCGGCACCGGCACCGGCAGCGACACCGGCAGCGACATGCGCGCCGGCGTGGACGCCGGCGTCGATGCGCGCAGCAGTTCCTCGAGCAGGCGGGTCTTGCCGATGCCGGCGGGCCCACAGATCAGCGCGACGCCGCCATGGCCGTGGGCCGCGTCGCGCAACCGGGTGCGCAGCGCGGCGAGCTCCGCCTGCCGGCCGACGAAGGGGCGATCCGTGCCTGACACGGTTCCATCATCGTCCGCGCGAACCAGTACCCACACCAGTACTGGCACTGAGGTCCGCGGTCGCGCGCGGCGGCATCGTCGAGTCCGTCACCATCTCAACCAGATCGCAGGGAGATTCCGATGGACATCGTCGTACATCCGATCAGCGGAGCGTCACCGCCCCACGACGACGCCTGGGTCGACGCGGTGCTCGCCACCGTCCAGGGCAGCGCCGGCGCGCTGGTCAGCCGCGCGATGGGAATGCCCAGCCGGGAGACCGGCGTCCCCGGGCTGCTCATCACGATCTGGGACGGCGACGGCGCGGGCAGCACGGCGGCCGTCGAGGTCGGCGCGGGCCTGCGGATCGGGGTGGGCCGCCGCTACCGGATCACCGCCGGCGGCAGTGGGCTTGAGGTCGCGGGGCCGCCGAGGTATGTGCAGTTCACCGAGTTCGGCGGGCCGCACGACCAGAGCTGGGTCGACGCGTTCACCGACAGTGGGCGCCGGCGCATCTGGCCGGCGATGCGCCCGGTGCCGGGGATCGTCGCCTGCCTCACCGCGGTGGCGGCGGACGGAGCCGCGCTCGCGCTGCCACTCGCCGAGAGCGTCGAGTCCCTCGAGGAGGCGCTGCGTCGCACCATGGCCGCGAGCCTGCTGCCCGACGAGGACCCGGCGCTGCTCACCGGCCCCGACCACGTCGACACCCAGCGCCTCCTCCACGCCGAGATCCCCGCCGGCCTGCTGGGCGCGACGGGCTGATCCCGGCGGTCGCCCTCGGTGGGCATGGCCCCGCCCCGGTCGCGGAACGCGGTGGAAGCGACCGGGGCGAGCGAGGCGCGGGAGTCGAGCGGGCGCTGAGCGGGGGCTGAGCGGGGGCTGAACGGGTGTCAGCCGTCAGGTCGGCTCAGGCGTCGGCGGCGCGGCGCAGGACGTTGCGGTCGGTGTGGATGACGGGTTCGGTGACCCGGCCGTGGGTGATGACGGTCTTCTCGTCGTAGCCCCAGCTGCCGTCCGGGTAGAGGGTGATCGCCACCTCGTAGAGGGTGGTGTTCGCCGCCTTGATCAGGTAGGGGTTGGACAGGATGCCGTAGCTGGTGGAGCCCTGCTCGGCGCGCATCGTGTAGCTGGTCGCGTCGACGGTGGTCTCGCCGCCGGCGATCAGGGTCTGGCCGCGGGGGACCATGAACGAGCGCATGACGTGGCCGAGCTCGGCGTCCCACAGCCAGTAGCCGACCTCGGTGTGGAAGGGGTTCTCCTCCTCCACCGCGGTGCGCCAGGCGGCCATGCGGTAGTCGAGGCCATACAGGTGCTGGGAGCCGTTGTCGACCGGGCCGAACGGCTTGAGGGAGATCTTCTCCCGGTACGGGGTGGTGATCATCGAACCTTCGACGTTACCGAAGGCGATGTCGATGCCCTGGTCGCCTTCCCATTCGCCGGCCAGGGCGGCAAGCGGGCCCCACTCGGAACCAACCAGACTGGTCAACGCCGAATCCTCCTCGTGACAGGTTGCTGTCGCTCAACGGTCGATACATAGGTACTACACGCAGATGTCGGGTAGGTGATCGGTGAAAAACCTCGCACCGGTGCCGGCGGCAGTCACCCGCCGCCGGCACCGGTGCGGCCCCGCCACGGCGGATGGGTCAGTCCGGCGTGGCGGGCGTGCGGGGCGCGGCGGCCTCACGCTCGTAGACGGCCCACCGTTCGCGGATGTCGCGCTGGGCCTGTTCCGCGAGCTGAACGGCCGCCTCGGGGGCGGCGGCGGCGAGTCGGGTGAACCGGGTCTCGGTGGCGGCGAAGTCGGCGAAGTCCATCGACGGCTTGCGCGAGTCCAGGGAGAACGGGATCTCCTCACGCGGGTCGACCCGGTAGAGCGGCCAGTACCCGGACTTCACCGCGGCCTTCTGGTGCGACAGACCGTCGGTCATGTCGATGCCGTGGGCGATGCAGTGCGAGTAGGCGACGATCAGCGACGGGCCGTCCCAGCTCGCGGCCTCGTTGAAGGCGCGCACCGTGTGCTTGTCGTTGGAGCCCAGCGCGATCTGCGCGACGTACACGTCGCCGTAGGCGGCGGCGAGCAGACCGAGGTCCTTCTTGCGGGTGCGCTTGCCGCCGCCGGCGAACTTCGCGACGGCGCCGCGCGGGGTCGACTTGGACGCCTGACCGCCGGTGTTCGAGTACACCTCGGTGTCCAGGACCAGGACGTTGATGTTGCGTCCGGAGGCGAGCACATGGTCGAGGCCACCGAAGCCGATGTCGTAGGCCCAGCCGTCACCACCGACGATCCAGACGGCCTTCTCGACGAGGTTGTCGACGAGCGGGTCGAGGCGACGGTCGTGCTCGGGGTGGGCGGCCAGGCGTCGGCGCAGCTCGGCGACCCGGGCGCGCTGGTGGGCGATGCCGGTGTCGGTGCTCTGGTCGGCGGCGAGCAGCTCGTCCACCAGGCTGTCGCCGACCAGGGGGGCGGCGATGCGCAGCAGGCGGCGGGCCTCGCGGGCGCGGGCGTCCAGGGCCAGGCGCATGCCGAGGCCGAACTCGGCGTTGTCCTCGAACAGTGAGTTCGCCCAGGCGGGGCCGCGGCCGGCCGCGTCCGCCGTCCACGGGGTGGTCGGCAGGTTGCCGCCGAAGATGGACGAGCATCCGGTGGCGTTGGCGATCAGGATGCGGTCACCGAACAGCTGGCTCATCAGTTTGAGGTAGGGCGACTCGCCGCAGCCCGAGCAGGCACCGGAGAACTCGAACAGCGGCTGGCGCAGCTGGGAGCCGCGCACGTCGTCGCCGGGGACCAGGGTCGGGTCGAAGGCGGGCAGGGTCTCCAGGAACTCCCAGCCGAGGCGTTCCTCGGCCATCCGCGGCGCGGCGTCGACCATGTCGAGGGCGCGGTGCTCCTTGTTGGTCCTGTCGACCGCGGGGCAGACCTTGGCGCACAGGCTGCACCCGGTGCAGTCGTCCGGGGAGACCTGGACGGTGACCTGCAGACCGGCGAGGTCCTTCTCCTTCGGGGTGCGGGTCTTGAAGGTGGCGGGGGCGTCGGCGAGCAGCGCCGGGTCGAACGCGGACATCCGGATCGCGGCGTGCGGGCAGACCAGCGCGCACTTGCCGCAGTTGATGCACAGGTCCGCGTCCCAGATGGGCAGTTCGTGGGCGATGCCGCGCTTCTCGTAGCGGGCGGTGCCGACGGGGAAGGTGCCATCGACCGGCAGGGCGCTGACCGGCAGCAGTTCGCCCTCGCCGGCCATGATGCGGGCGGTGACCTCCTTGACGAACACCGGGGCGTCCGGGGCGAGGACCCGGATGGCGGCGACGCTACCGAGGCCGCGTCCGGCGAGGGTGACCTCGGCGAGCGCGCCGAGGGAGGCGTCGACGGCGGCGTAGTTACGGGCCAGCACCTTCTCGCCGCGTTTGCCCTGGGCGATGCGGATCGCGTCCTTGACGGCGGCGACAGCGATCTCGGAGCCGCTGGTGTCGGCCGCGGCGGGCAGCAGCCCGGACAGGCTCAGGTAGCAGGTCTGCAGGACGGGGCTGACGATGCCGGGCAGGCCCGCGTCGCGTGAGACACGGTCGGCGTCGACGACGAACAGCCGCGCCCGCTTCTCGAGCAGGTGCCGCTGCGCGTTCGCCGGCAGGTGCTCCCACACCTCGTCCGGACCGTACGGGCTGTTGATCAGGACGGTGGCGCCGGGGGCGGCCACGGCCAGGACGTCGACCCGTTCGAGCAGGGAGAACTGGTGGCAGCCGACGTACTCGGCGTCGCGGATGAGCCAGGGGGCGTCGACCGGACGCGGGGACAGCCGCAGGTGCGAGACCGTCATCGAACCGGACTTCTTCGAGTCGAACACGAAGTAGGCCTGGCTGTGCAGCTCGGTGCGGCTGGCGACGATGTTGGCGCTGGCACGGGTGGCACCGACGGTGCCGTCGCTGCCCAGACCGTAGAAGACGGCCCGGCGGACGTCCGGCGCCTCGGCGAACTCGGTGATGCTCGCGGGGTCCACGGGCAGCGACAGGCCGGTGAGGTCGTCGGTGATGCCGACGGTGAGTTCGCGGCGGGGACGGGCGGCGGCGAGTTCGGCGAACACGGCCGCGGCCATCGCCGGGGTGAACTCCTTGGACGCCAGGCCGTAGCGGCAGCCGATCACCCGCGGCATGCTCTCCGGGCGTTCGGCGAGGGCGGCGAGCACATCCAGGCGCAGGGGCTCGCCGGCGGCACCGGGCTCCTTGGTGCGGTCGAGCACGGCGATGGTCGTCGCGGTGGCGGGCAGGCAGGCCAGGAACGCGGCGATGTCGAACGGCCGGTAGAGGCGGACCTGGACGAAGCCGACCTTCTCGCCGCGGGCGATCAGGCGGACCACCGCGTCGCGCACCGCGGTACGACCCGAACCCATGATCACGATGACCCGGTCGGCCTCGGGGTGGCCGTGGTACTCGAAGATCCGGTAGCGGCGGCCGGTCTTCTCGGCGAACTGGTCCATCGCGCGCTGCACGATGCCGGGGACGGCCGTGTAGTAGGCGTTGGCGGCCTCGCGGGCCTGGAAGAACGTGTCCGGGTCCTGGGTGGTGCCGCGGATGACCGGGTGGTCCGGGGACAGCGCGCGGGCGCGGTGCGCCTCGATCTGCTCGGCGCTCAGCAGCGAGAGCAGCGTCGCGTCGTCGATCTCGTCCACTTCGTTGAGCTCATGGGACGTGCGGAAACCGTCGAAGAAGTGCAGGAACGGGACGCGGGACTCCAGGGTCGCCGCGTGGGACACGGCGGCGAGGTCGTGGGCCTCCTGCGGGGAGGCCGAGGACAGCATGGCGAAGCCGGTCGACCGGGCGGCCATCACGTCGCTGTGATCGCCGAAGATGGACAGCGCGTGAGTGGCGATGGTGCGGGCGGCGACGTGCAGGACCATCGGCGTCAGCTCGCCGGCGATCTTGAACATGTTCGGCAGCATCAGCAGCAGTCCCTGCGAGGCTGTGAACGTCGTCGAGAGCGCACCGGCCTGCAACGCCCCGTGCACGGCGCCGGCGGCGCCACCCTCACTCTGCAGCTGCACCACTTCGGGCAGCGCACCCCACAGGTTCGCCATTCCCTTGGCCGCCCAGGCGTCGGCGAGTTCCCCCATCGCCGACGCCGGGGTGATCGGGTAGATGGCGATCACCTCACTTGCCCGATAGGCCACCGATGTGGCGGCCTCGTTCCCATCGATCGTCTTCTGACCCATGCGTTCCAGGGTCGGTCGCCGACACCGTTGATCGCCCGGGACTTCCTTCCCCTGCGCCGGGCCCGAATGGCCCGTTATGTCGCATCTGTCAGCCTGCCCGGTCGTCCAGCCGGTCGTCCGGCCACGCGGACGGCGGGCACATCACCCCTGTTGGTGGACGTTCGGGCGGTGACCGACCGGACGGGCTCGCGGATAGTGGAGGCTGGTCGCGGGACAGGGCGGCAGCGATGGGGGGCGGCGGGGTGCGGGAGTTCGGGGCGATCCATCGGCATGGGCTGGTGCGGGTCGCGGCGGCGACGCCGGTGGTGTCGGTCGCCGATCCGGCGCGCAACGCCGCGGCGACGATCGCGCTGGCGCACCAGGCGGACGCCGACGGGGTGGACGTCGTCGTCTACCCGGAGCTTGGCCTGTCGTCGTACGCGGTCGGGGATCTGCACCTGCAGGACGCGCTGCTGGGCGAGGTGGAACGGGCCGTCGACACGGTGTGCGAGGCGAGTGCCGAGCTCGGGCCGGTGCTGCTGGTGGGGGCGCCGCTGCGACGCGGCGGGCGGCTGTTCAACACGGCGCTGGTGATCTCGCGGGGGCGGCTGCTCGGGGTGGTGCCGAAGGTGTACCTGCCGAACTCGCGGGAGTACTACGAGAAGCGCTGGTTCGCCTCCGGCGCCGGCCAGGAGGGCCTCGAGATCACCGTGGCGGGGCGGATGGTGCCGTTCGGGCCGGATCTGGTCTTCGCCGCGCGGGACCTGAGTGACCTCGTGGTCGGGGTGGAGATCTGCGAGGACTACTGGGCGCCGGTGCCGCCGTCGTCGTACGCGGCGCTGGCGGGGGCGACGCTGCTGGCGAACCTGTCGGCGTCCAACATCGTGGTGGGCAAGGCGGCGGTGCGCGCGCAGCTGTCGGCGGCGCAGTCGACGCGGGCGATGGCGGCCTACGTCTACTCGGCGGCGGGGACCGGCGAGAGCACCACCGATCTTTCCTGGGACGGGCAGGGCACCATCCACGAACTCGGGGATCTGCTCGCCGCATCGGCGCGGTTCACCGACGGGCCGGGGCTCGTCGTCGCCGATGTGGACCTGGGCCGGGTCCGGTCGGAGCGGATGCGCACACCGACGTTCGCCGACGCGGCCCGCTACGCCGGGGAACCGGCGCGGCGTTTTCGCACCATCGGCTTCGACCATCACCCCCATGGACGGGATGTGGGGCTGCGCCGGCCGCAGCGGCGGTTTCCGTTCGTTCCGGACACCTCCGAACGCCTTGATCTCGACTGTTACGAGGCGTTCAACATTCAGGTGCACGGTCTGGCCCAGCGTTATCGCGCCGTCAGTGGTGGACGGGACGCCGTGGCCGCCGGGCGGGGTCGCGCGCGGATGGTGATCGGGGTGTCGGGTGGGCTGGATTCGACCCATGCGCTGATCGTCGCGGCGAAGGCATGCGACCTGCTGGGCATCGACCGCACGACGATTCTCGCGTACACGATGCCGGGTTTCGCCACCAGCGCCGGGACGAAGGCGAACGCGTGGGCGTTGATGCGGGCGCTCGGCGTCGAGGCGGCGGAGATCGACATTCGCCCGGCGGCCCGCCAGCTGCTCACCGACCTCGGGCATCCCGCCGCGGGCGGTGCGGCGCAGTACGACGTCACCTATGAGAACGTGCAGGCCGGGTTGCGCACCGACTATCTGTTCCGGCTCGCGAACCACCACGGCGGGTTCGTCGTCGGCACCGGGGATCTCAGCGAGCTGGCGCTGGGCTGGTGCACCTACGGGGTCGGCGACCAGATGAGCCACTACGCGGTGAACGCGGGTGTGCCGAAGACCCTGATCCAGTACCTCATACGCTGGACGGTCGGCTCCGGGCAGTTCGACGCGTCCACCGGCGCGCTGCTCACCGCGATCCTCGACACCGAGATCTCCCCCGAGCTCGTCCCCGCCGACGCCGAGACCGGTGCGATGCAGAGCACCCAGGACCGGATCGGCCCGTACGAACTGCACGACTTCTTTCTGTTTCACATTCTGCGGTACGGGCTGGTGCCGTCCAAGGTGCTGTTCCTGGCCTGGGCGGCGTGGCGGGACGCCGACGCGCCCGGCTGGCCGGCGGGATTTCCCGGCGACCAGCGGCACGCCTACGATCTGGCCACGATCGAACGGTGGCTGCGCGATTTCCTGGTGCGCTTCTTCGCCACGTCCCAGTTCAAGCGCTCCGCACTGCCGGACGGACCGAAGGTGAGTTTCGGCGGGTCGCTGTCGCCGCGCGGTGACTGGCGGGCGCCCTCGGATGCCAGCGCCGCCGCCTGGCTCGCCGAGCTTGACCGCGCCGGCCCAGAACAGTCCCGGTAGCACTCTTTCGGGTACCCCCAGGGCCGCGACATGGCGTTTTGCGCCCAGAACGCGGCGGCCCGCGCGCTTCGCCATGCCAGAGTGCCCCCGAAAGCAGTACAGCCAAAAGGCAGTACACGGATGATGGGGAGGCAGGCGCAGTGAGCAGACACCGCCAGCCCGTGACCGGGCGGCACCGGTCGCATCCCGCCCGCGCGACGCCGCGACGGCCCGGGCAGCACGCCCGACGGCCCACCCCGGCCTGGCAGCCGATGTCCGCGACGCGGCGGGCCCGCCGCGAGGCCGCCGTGGCCACCGGCGCGATCCTCACACTGCTGACCGCCGTTCTGCTCACCAGCAAACTCACCCCCCAGCTCGCGAGCGCCGCGGCGCAGCGTGGGCCGGGCTCCGGGTCGGCGGGCAAACAGGACGGTGGTCCCGCGACAGGCCTGGTCGCCCGCCCGCCCACCGGCGGCTACGGGGACGGCGACCAGCCCCTGCCACTGCTGATCGCCACGGCGGATGCCGGACCGATCGGCCGGGTCATCGCCCTGCCCACCACCATCTCGGCGCGTTTCACCACCGCCACCCATGGCCGTCCGCGTCCCATCGACCCATGGCTCCCCGCGGACACGACCTGGGACGGCCCCGTGCCGGCGCTGCTCGCCCGGCCCGCCGCATCACCGCTGATCGAGCAGCGACCGCCCGCCACGTCGACATCGGCAGCCGCCTCGGTGGGCGCTCCCGCGACGGCCACACCGACATCGGCGACATCGGCCGTATCGGCCGTATCGGCCGTATCGGCGGCATCGGCGGTATCGGCGGCATCGGCGGTATCCGTGCCAGTTCCAGCCTCAGCGACGTCCGGACGATCCGCCGACCTGGGCGCGACGTCCAGCACCGGCTCCCCCGCCAGTGCCTCGCCGACGCCGAGCGCGACGCCCTCGCGACGAGCCACCTCGTCCACCCCGACGCGGACTCCGACCTCCACACCACCAGCCTCCGCACCAGCCACGTCGGCACCGCCAGCGTCCGCACCACCGGCATCCGCACCAGCCACATCCGCACCGCCGGCCCCCAGTTCGCCGCCAGCGTCCAGTTCGCCGCCGGTCACAGCGGTGACGCCGGAGCCGTCGAGCCCGGCGCCGCAGCCCACCACGGCGCCGGCCACATCCGAGCCGAGCCCGGTTACCGAGCCGACTCCGGTTACTGAGCCGACTCCGGTTACCGAGCCGAGCCCGGTTACCGAGCCCACCGCGGTTACCGAGCCGAGCCCGGTTACCGAGCCGAGCCCCGCGCCTGAGCCGACCCCGGACGTCACAGCGCAGCCCTCGAACACGCAGGCCGCCGCCGACGGCGCCGAGGCAACCACCGCCAGCGGCACCGACTCCGCCACCACCGCGCCGTGACCGGCAGGGCATCGCGGCGCTAGCCGGGCTGTAGCGCCAGAAGGTAGGTGCCGGGGTGGGTGGCGCCGGACTGGTCGAGCAGCGGGCCGTCGTCCCAGGTCAGGGTGCTGGGGGTGGTGGTGTCCGGTGGGGTGATGAGGATGCGGGTCGCCTCGAAGGCGCCGGGGACACCGGTGTCGGCGGGTAGGTAACGCAGGGCGGCGTGAGCGGTCCCGCCGGGGGCCAGGACCATCCGGGTGGGGCTGACCAGCGGGGAGCGCTCGAGGTCCCAGGCGGTGCCGTCCTGGGTGACCAGGCTCGCACCCGGATAGCCGCTGACGGCGCACCGCCGCGACGAGCGGTTGGTCAGCACCACGGAACGCTCCCGCTGGTCACCCTCGAGCCGGGACACCGGACCCAGCGAGACCGTCAGATCGCTCGCCGCGCACCGACCTACGCCACCGTCCGCCGACGCCCCGCCCGCGGGCACCAGGGCGGCGGAGGACCTGGCAACGGAGGACCTGGCAGCGGAGGACGCCGTCGCGGCGGTCTCGGACGCGCTGCCGCAGGCGGCCATGCCCAGGGTGGCGGCCAGCACCGCGACAGCGACAGGCAGCCGGGGCGCGCGGCGGGGCCGCGCCTGGTTACCGGGACGTCGACCTCGCACATTCGGACTGTAGGACCAGCGGGCGTCCCGGGCCATCGTGCTGCCCGTCGTAGCGGTGGCGCCCAGGGGCGAGACCTGGACATACTCGACACGCTGTGCTGTACGGCACAGTCGGCCGGTGTCATCCGACCGTCTGTGAGCCGACCCCGCACGAGATGAAGATCCACGAGCGACTGGAGTACCCATGGCCAAGGGCATCCTGCTGGTGCAGTCCCGTCCGATCAGTCCCGAGGCGGAGGCGGAGTACAACCGCTGGTACGACGAGGAGCACATCCCGGACGTTCTCAAGGTGCCCGGTATTGTCTCCGCCCGGCGTCTGCGCGCCCGCGACGCCGGACCGATCAGGGTGTCGGGCGAGGCTCAGCCGTACATCATCGTTTACGAGCTCGAGGCGGACGACCTGAACACCCCCATGGACGAGCTCGCCAAGCGGACCGCCGAAGGCAGCGTCACCCTCAGCGACACCATCGACCGCCCCTCGCTGACCACCGTCTACGAGCTGATCGACTAGCGACCCACACCAGACGTCACGCCGCGTGACGGGCCCGAGCCGAACAGATCGGCCCGGGCGCTACGCGGGTCGCCGTGGGGGTATTCGTGTCCGAAATGCCCCCCACGACGACCCGCGTGGGTGGATCACGCGAAGCGGATCGCCGCGCAGTGTGACAGCGGCGCGGGTCGGCGGGGCGGGACAGCGGCACGGGTCGGTGGGACGGGCACGGGTCGGTGGGACGGGACAGCGGCACGGGTCGGCGGGGCGAGGCGGGTCGGTGGGGCGGGTCAGTGGGTGGTGGTGCGGCGGAACAGGTGGGTGGCGGCCGGCCAGGACAGGGCCAGCAGGCCGAGGGTCCAGGCGAGGGCGATCAGGGCCTCGTGCGCGGTGGACGCGCCGGTGGAGGTGTGGCCCATCCACAGGCCGCGCATGGTCTCGATGATCGGGGTGAAGGGCTGGTTCTCGGCGAAGCCGCGGAGCACGCTCGGCATGGTGTCGGTGGGGACGAACGCCGTGCTCACATACGGCAGGAACATCAGGACGAAGGTGAACGAGTTCGCCGCCTCCGGGCCGCCGGCGAGCAGGCCGACCGCGGCGGCGAGCCAGGACAGCGCCAGGATGAACAGCACGATCAGCCCGAGCGCGCCGGCCCAGCGCCACACCGACGTCGTCGGTCGCCAGCCGATGCCCAGGCCCACGCCGATGACCAGGGCGGTCGCGAGCAGGTTGCGGGTGAGGCTCGCCGCGACCTGGCCGAGCAGGATCGCCGACGCCCGGATCGGCATCGAGCGGAACCTGTCCACGATGCCACCGGCCAGGTCGGTGGCCAGGGCCACCGCCGTCGTCCCGGCGCCGAACCCGGCGCACAGCACGATCAGCCCGGGCACCACGTAGTCGACGTACGGGCCGTGATCGCGCAGCGCACCGCCGAACACGTAGACGAACAGCAGCATCAGGATGATCGGCAGCATCAGCGCGGTGAAGAACGCCTCCGGGTCCCGCCAGGACCGGCGCAGGCAACGGCCGACCATGATCCGGGAATCGACGATGTCGTAGGTGAGGCTGCTCATCGGGCGAGCTCCGATCGGGTGGCGCTACGGGGAGCCGGGGTGGCCCCGGCGGTGTCAGCGGTGTCGGTGAGGGCGAGGAAGACGTCGTCGAGACTGGGGCGGTGGGTCGACACCCTGGGTGATCCGGCGGCGGTGCTGCCGCCGGTGGCGACCAGCAGGTCGAGCAGGTCGCGCAGTCGGGCGCTGGAGCCGTCCGTGGGGATGTCGATGCGCAGCGCACCGTCGTCCGCCGCCTCGATCGTGAACCCGGTGCCGCCGGCGCTCGGGGTGAGCGCGGCCAGGGCACTCTGGTAGGCGCGGGCGTCGGGGAAGCGCAGGCGGACGATCTCGGTGCCGAGGCTGGACTTGAGCTCGTCAGGGGTGCCGCGGGCGACGATGCGGCCGGCGGTGAGCATGCCGACGGTGTCTGCGAGCTGGTCGGCTTCCTCGAGGTACTGGGTGGTCAGCAGGATCGTGACGTCCTGGGCGGCGAGGTGGCGCACGGTACCCCAGAGCTGTTCACGGCTGCGCGGGTCGAGGCCGGTCGTCGGCTCGTCCAGGAACAGCAGCTCCGGGCGGCGGATCATGCTGGCGGCGAGGTCGAGGCGGCGGCGCATTCCGCCGGAGTAGGTCTTCACCCGGCGGTCCCGCGCGTCGGTCAGGTCGAACTCGGCGAGCAGCTCGGCGGCGCGGGCCCGGGCGGCGCGCCGGCCCAGGTGCAGCAGACCGGCCATCATCTCCAGGTTCTCCCGGCCGGTCAGGACGTCGTCGACCGCGGCGTACTGGCCGGTGAGGCTGATCGCGCCCTTGACGCCGACCGGGTCGGTCAGCAGGTCGTGGCCGGCGACGGTGGCGCGCCCGGAGTCGGGACGCATCAGCGTGGCCAGGATCCGCACCAGCGTCGTCTTGCCCGCACCGTTCGGGCCGAGCAGACCGAACACCGAACCCCGCTCCAGGGCGAGGTCGACGCCGTCGAGCACCACCTGTGCGCCGAAGGACTTGCGGATCCCCTCCGCAACAACTGTGTATGACATACACGGTAATGTATATGACGTACACAGTAGCCGTCCAGCCGTATCCTCGCTGACGTGGACGGGACCCGTAGGCCCAGCGAGGCGCCCCCCGCGGCCCCTCGGCCGCTGCCGCCGGGGATCGACCTGCTGTGGGGGCGTCGTGCCCGGGGCGGACGTGGCCCGCGTCCGGGCCTGTCGGTGGACGCGATCGTCACCGCCGCCATCGAGCTTGCCGACGCCGAGGGGCTCGAGGCCGTGTCGATGGCCCGGGTCGCGAAGGCCCTCGGCTTCACGACGATGTCGCTCTACCGGTACGTGGCCAGCAAGGACGAACTGCTCACCCTGATGTGGAACGCCAGCGCCGTCGGCGTCGAGTCACTGACGTTGGACGGGGCGACCTGGCGGGAGAAGCTGCGCGCCTGGGCCCTGGTCCAACGCGACATGATCGACCGCCACGCCTGGATCACCCAGATGCCGATGGCCGCGCCGCCGCTCGCGCCGAACTCGATGACGTTCGTCGAGCTCGGCCTCGCCAGCCTCGACGACACCGGCCTGCCCGGCGCCGAGAAGCTCCGGATGATCGGCCTGCTCAGCTCCTACACCCTCAGCGAGGCCCGGATGGCCAACGACGCCGCCCGCGCCGCCGCAGCCGCCATGGCCGCCGCCGCGGAGATGGGCGAGACGCCGACAGCCTCACCCGGGTGGACGTTCGAGACGCTGCTGCGCGAACTGGTGGACGAGCGGACCTACCCGCGGCTGCACGCGATCGCCTGGTCCGGCGAGATCGGCGGCGACCCGAGCGGTTTCGACGAACGGGCGGAGTTCCTTCTCGGCGTCGACACCATCCTCGACGGCGTCGCCGTCCTCATCGACCGTTATCGCGGCGCCTCCGATGACGGCCAGGAAACAGCCTCAGCGCGGTGAGGCCAGCATTCTGGCATATGTCATCGCCTCCCGCGTGAGTTCTCGCAGCCTGGCAAGGCTCTTAAAACAGCATCACTGTTGAAATCACAGGAGGCTGAGATGGTAGAAGAACCCGGGCTCACACCGCCCTTTGACCGGCTACCTTTCATCGACGAACACATGTCCCACGTGTCGGCGCCGGCCGAGGCGGTCTGGGCGGTGCTGACCCGGACCGTCCAGACCCGTCTGCGCATCAGGGCACCGATGGCCCGGCTGCTTGGTTCGGAGCCGTCCCGGGCCAGTGGAACGCTGCCCGAACCGGGGTCCGCCGTGCCCGGCTGGACCGTCGCCGACGCGGTCGCGGGTCACCGGCTGGTACTCACCGGGCGGCACCGGTTCTCGCGCTACGCCCTGATCTTCGTGCTGGCGGACGCGCCCGGCGGCAGCACCCTGCGGGTCAGGACACTCGCTGAGTTCCCCGGGCCGGGCGGCCGGATCTACCGGACGCTGGTGATCGGCTCGGGCGGCCACCGCCGGGTGGTGGGCGGGCTGGTGCGCTCGTTGGCCACGAAGGCGGCGAGCCCGTCCGCCGCCAGTCGCTGACGTCTCGCATCGGAGCCAGCGGGGCCGGCAGGGCCGGCGGCGGGCTGGCGGGTCGCGGTCAGGACATACGCAGCTCGTTGTTCTCGATGGGCTGGTGGCGCAGCAGGCGGACGTCACCGAGATAGTCGGTGGATGTTCGCCACGGGGCGCGGTCGCCCTGGCGGGGTAGCGCGGGCATAACCCGCGTCAGGTAGCCGGCGGCCAGGTCCAGGAAGGGGCGGGTGGCCAGCGGCGGGTGGCCAGCGGCGGGTGGCCAGCGGCGGGTCACCGACCTCGGGGCGGGCGGTGGTATGGCCGTGGGCGTCCATGTGGGTGAGCAGGCGGGACAGGTACTCCCCGGCCAGGCCGATCCTGAGGGTCCACGACGCGTGCGTGTAGCCGACCAGGTAGGCGAGGTTCGGGACGCCGGAGAGCAGCAGACCCTTGTAGACGACCGTGTCCGCCAGGTTCACGGGGGTGTCGTCCACGGTGACGCGCACATCGCCGAGGGCCTCGACGTTCAGGCCCGTCGCCGTGACGATGATGTCCGCCGCCAGACGCTCACCGGAGGCGAGCAGCAGCCCGTCCTCGGTAAACGTGGCGACGGTGTCGGTGCGGACCGAGGCGGTGCCGCGGCTGACCGCGGCGAACAGGTCGCCGCCGGGAAACGCTGACAGAGAGGATCTCCGCGCCGTCGGCGAGCCGGGCCTCGCCCGCCACGGGGCGAACGCGTAGCCGAACGTGTGCATGTCGGTGTCGGCACGCACCCCCGGATACCGGAACAGATCCCAGGTGCCGCCGAGGGTGTCACGCGCCTCCAGGATCGCGATACGCCGCCCCGGATGATCCCGCCGTAGATGACAGGCCGCGCCGAGGCCGGAAACCCCCGCCCCGACAATCAGCACATCGAGATGTTCCGGTGCCTGGCTCGGTTTTGTCGCCCCGTCCGTTTCCACGCCCACCGCGCGGACCCTACCCGGCGGACGTCACCGGGTGGGGACGATGCCGATCGCGCCACCTTCCGGGCCAAGGCGGTTGAGCAGCAACGGGAGGGCGTGTTCGGCCACGTATTCGTCAACGGCCTGCTGGGCGCCTTTCCACCAGCCGTAGTCGTCGACGATGAGGACGCCGCTGGGGGTCGTACGCGGGTAGAGATGCTCCATCTCGTGGCGGGTCGACTCGTACCAGTCGGTATCCAGCCGCAGCAGGGCGATCCGCTCCGGCGCGTGTTCGGGAACGGTGTCCTCCACCTTTCCCTGGACGAAATGCACCCGCTCGGGTGGATAACCGATCCGGGCGACGTTCTCCCGTACCTGGTCAAGGGAGACGACGCACCAGGCCGAAGCGGCCTGGGCGCGATCGGAACGGGCAAGCAGACCGGCGGCGGTCTGCCCGTCGGGCGCGACATCGAGATCGGTCGGCGCGGACATACCCTCGAAGGTGTCAAACAGGTAGAGCCGCCGTGAGGTGTCGCCGAGCTGCAGCAGCGTGCGCGCCGCCGCCATCGTCGAACCGCCCGCCCACACCCCGCATTCGACGATGTCACCGGGAATCCGGTTCCGCACGACATACCGGATGCCCTGGATGAGCCCGAAGACCTTCGCCTGGTCGGTGAGCGTGAACGGTGCCGACTCGCGGATCGTCGCGAGCGCCTCGGCATCCATCCCCGCCGGCACCTCCCAGCCCGGTTTACGCGTCACCTCGAACCCGGCGCGTCCCGCCGCCCGCCGCAGGCCGTCCTTGATGACCCGCCTGTTCACCAGCTTCCTGCTCACGAACTGCCTGGTGGCCATGCCTGCCTCCCCGTCCGGCAACCCGGCGACGCCGCCTACCGGTCGCATCACACCCCGGTGGTGCCGGTTCCTGATATCGCTGCATCCACGCTCCTGGGTAAGAAGGGTCTCACGTGGAGCGCACAGTTCGATCGCGCAAAGGCAGCGAGTCGCTGCTGAGAGCCAACCTGGCGCACCTCTCCACCCCAGCGGCGCCGAGTCCACCGCCGACCAGGTTCGGGCCGATCTACGCCGATACCAGGCCGGGAGCCGCCGCCTCGCCCGCGAGAACACCGAGTTTCGGCGCGCTCTCGATCTGCCCCATGCCACCACGACACCAACTGCTGGCAACCGGCCTGCCCACGGCAGTGGAGTAGCTGGATGCAGGCACACGATCCCGGACGTCAGGCGGCGACCGGCATGACACGTCGTGACCAAAATGGGTTTGCAATCCGGAACAATCCCGGTCTATCGATTAATATGTTCCTTCTGTCGCACACCGGACTGTACCGTCACAGCCCGCGTAGCCAGCTCTCGTCCGAATACTCCGGCGGGAGCACATCTTCGGCGGGGTCGAACCCTCTCCGCTCCAGGGAGCCGAACCAGTCGTCGCGGGCGGAATCAGGCAGCCGGGTACCACACCAGGGGCAGTGCAGGATCATGATGGAGGAGTCGCCCCCGTCATGGATTCTGAGACCGTACTCCTGGAACTTCGGCACGAAGCAGACAAGAGCATCCGGACAGTCCTGCGGCTCCACATGACCGTCTTCACACCGAAAGGTAACCTGGTCATGCAACCCGGCGCAGCAATGTGGACCATCGAGGCCGATCGGCACCGTTGCCATCCTCCTGGAAGTCATCCTGGGTCATAACTCCCCACCATCATCGCAGACCAGAGTAGGTGCGGTGGGACTGTAGGAAAAACGCCTCTGATGCACTTTCGGTGGTGGCAAATCGCTGTCCTTGATGCGACTTGACACCGGGAATCGACTGGCCACTTGCCGAGTAGAGGACACCGCCGTTGCCTACGGTTCGGTGCACCGAACCGTAGGTGTCCGCCACCCCGTCCGCGGTGCAGGCGGGTTCAGGTGTCCAGAAACTGGGAGCGGGTTGCCGACGTCGGCATCACCTTGAACTGAAGTTCGAAGTTGCGAGTGTGGTGGCGATCGCAGTGTGGCCTGCGAGGCGAAATACCACGAGGGTAAGGATATGCAGGCCGTCTGGACCGGTGCGGGCGCGACGACAGCACTCGTCATAGACGATACTGGCGACCCGGCACGGTCGGTTACTGCGCAGTCCCGGCACATTTCTGCGCCGGGACCCTTCGGATCCGTACATGCTATTCGTCGCAGCGAACCGCTCAAGTGCTCCCTGGGAGCACACGGGTTCCTGTTGCACCGGTCCGGGCTGGCCGAGTCACATCTTCACAGCGACGGGTCCATTAATACCCCAACCTCCGAGGAAGGCAAAATGGTCCGATTATTTATTTCACGCTCAACATCCTCAGGATTCCAAAAATATTTCGCGAAAAGTCCGCGATGCATCAATAAATTCAATGGATTGAATCTTTCCATGGCCGATTGATATCACTACAGGGCAGTGTCGGAAATTTTTTACGACGACTCGATCGGCAAACGGACTCTCAGCAAGATCGATCTTCACGGAAATTTTTCCTTCTTCAAGTCGTCGAGAAATTTGGATATCCATAGAAGGCTTCAACCCTGATCTTTCGACATACCCTGACATATCGATTTTCGGTATTTTTTGCAGAAAATCGCTGTCCATGGCCGCCGAAGCTCCGAGTATCTCGATACCCGCAACGAGACCGCCCTCGTCAAGGTGCGCGATTAACTCGAACTCTCCTCTCTTAATATAGATCGAAAAACTCTCGACCAAAGCACCCTTGAGGTCATCACCCGGAACAAGGCCGACAAAAACGGCATCGGCATGTGGATCCCACGTTGCCTGCACCATCATGCTGTCATTTTACCTTCTTCCTCGCCTACGAGTATTCGCACCCCGCCCCGCCGATCCTTCGTTACGCCCTGTCGATATAACCTCACCATTTTCGTTCACTACGACCCAGATATTTCCTCCAACATATTTTTTTGTTCCCGCACTGTTTCCTGGCCGAGCTCGACTGCGCATTGCCTGCTCGACCATGTCATCGGATATTCCATACCGTTCCGCCTGTTCGAGGCCATGCTTCGTCCAGCCGACGCGGGATATCACAGCTCCCCTGCGCCTGTGATATGACTTTCCGATCTTATAGGTTAGATATCCCCCAATGACGACGACTGCAGCCCAGCCGAGAGGATTCCATGCGTCGGCCGCAGCAAACCCAACCAGGCCGGCGACCAGCGCGAAACGCCCGTCGAGATCGAGGCCATTGTAGGGGTCCTGGTGGGCGTAGTCGTAGGGGTTGTCGGAGCCGCCGGGGACGGGGTCGGTCTGGAGGAAGCGGCCGGTGGTGGGGTTGTAGAGGCGGGCTCCCATGAGGATGACACCGGAAAGGGTGTCGTGGGAGCGTTCCTTCGCGCCGAGCCAGCCGTAGCGGGGGTAAGCGGTCGCCGGGTCATACGGTTTGCCGAACTCGTTGGTTTCCTGGAACGAGCTCGTCGACGTCGCCGCCGTGGTGTCGGGGACGGTGGCGACGATGTCGCCGTGGATGTCAGCGAGGTGGAGGGTGACGGTGCCGGTGTTGTCCTGGGTGGCGGCGAGGTCGGTGCCGATGCCGTGGATGTTGCGGGTCCAGGCGGCGCCGGTGGCGATCCAGGCGGGGCTGTCGCCGGCGCTGTCGGTGTAGTGGTTGGTCGAGGTGGTGGAACCCTGGGTCCAGGAGCGGATGCGGCGGGCCGGGTCCAGCGCGTAGCTGCGGGTGGTCGAGCCCTGGGTTTCGGAGGCGACCATGTCGTCCGCGGCGTAGTCGAGGGTCAGTGCGGTGCCGCCGATGTCGGCGGCGGGGACGGTGGTGGTGCGGCCGAACTTGTCGTAGGCGTAGCCGGTGTCGGTCTGTCGGTCGGCCTGGTCGTAGCTGTGAGTGAGGGTGTAGGTGGGAGTGGTGGAGGTGCTGCAGGTGGCGCCGGGGCTGTTGGTGCCGGCGTCGGGGTAGGAGACCTCCTGGGTGCGGTTGGAGTCGGCGTCGTAGACGTAGCGGCGTGAGGTGCAGGTCTGGGTGCTGCCGCTGGCGCGGACGTCACGGGCCAGGGTGAGCCGGCCGGAGGTGTCGTAGAGGTACTCGATGCCCTGGTTCGGCGTGCCGACGATGCGGCCCTGGCCGTTGATGTTGTCGATCTCGCTGTAGCCGAGCCAGGTCGTGCCGCTCTTGGCGTAGGTCAGGGCGGTGGGGCTGGCGGTGTTGTCGTACTGGCGGGTGGCGACGAGGCCGTTCGGATACGTCTCGGTCGCGAGCGTGGCGTCACCGTTGTAGGTGGCGGTGAACGTCGACGGTGCCGAGCCCGCGCCGACGGTCAGGCTGGTGATCAGGCCGCGGTGTTCGGTGGCGCCGTCGTAGGTGTAGGTGTAGCTGCCCTTGCCGTCGTTGGCGGTGGCGGGCTGGCCATCAATGTCGTAGGTGGTGGCGGTGTTGCCGTCGACGTCGGTCTGCGAGGTGACCTGACCCCAGGTGTCGTAACCGGTGGTCAGAGTGATGCCGCTGGCGGTCGTCGTGGTCGGCAGGGCGTTGTCCGGGCTGTACCCGTAGGTTGTGGTCGGGACGGTGGCACCGCCATCGGCCGCGGGGCTCACCGCGAGGGCGGCGGAGGTTCTGCGGCCGGCCGCGTCGTAGGCGGTGGTCGTCGTCCTGGTCGTGGAACCGACCGTCTCGATCGCGGTCAGTGGCTCGTTGAGGTTGTTGTAGGTGTAGGTCGTGACCGGCAGCGCGGTGCCCGAACTCGGTTGCGCCGCGGGGCCTTCCGAGCAGACTAGTGCAGCGCCTCAGTAGTTCCTTTCCGGCGCCTGGTCACGGTGAGTGATGTCAAGCGGCGGCCGGTAGGGCGTT